>JAJXZM010000312.1 GCA_021780055.1 Acidobacteriota bacterium | reverse complement strand
TTCCAGTCTGAGACTTCACCTTTTCGCATTTCCAGAAAGTATGCGAGAAAAACGACAATGACTACTTTGGAAAGTTCAGAGGGCTGGAAGGTAACAGGTCCAATGCGCAACCATCGGTGGGTATTGTGGTTTGGGTCCAGGAACAGAACCATCAGAAGTAGTACCAATTGAATGGCGAGTGCGGGGAATATCACGGTGGGCCTGCCGAGGCGACGATAATCGAAATTCATCATCGTCACCATCAGCACGAGTCCGATGACTGCCCAAATTCCCTGCCGAATGAGAAAGTGGTAACTGGTATTATACTGCTCCTCTGCAATGACGGCCGAAGCGCTGAACACCATAACAAGCCCGAACAGCAGCAGGACCACCACCGTTCCGAACAGGACTTTGTCAGTTTGCAGTTGCCGCGCCATCAGTCGCTACTTCCCCTTCTTCCAATGCGGTTGCTTATTCATGTCATTGTTTACAGTGTCTGCATCCGATGCAGCGCGAACTTCATATGCAAAGGTGTCGTTCTGGACATTTTCGGCTAGCGACAGATCTTCTTCGTCCAGAACAAAATCATCCACCTCGTCAATGGTACTTCTCGAACCCTGCGCCGACGATTCCTCCGCACTTACTTCAAATACATATTCCAATTCTCGTGGTGCCGTGAGCACCAATGTTTCCGGCTCACTGGCGACAAGTGGTGTCCTGCTCATTTCGGCCGATTTCGTGATTGGGGGCTCTTCGAATTTCTTCGGCAACGTATGGTCTTCCTGTCCTGAGGTGGCTGTCCTTGCAACCTGATCATCCGAAAGTTCGGCCTTCTTCACTGCATGAGCCCTTTTGCTGTTTCCTTGCCTGTAGCTTTCCTCCGCCAACTGTTCAACCAGATCCTTGAATACCCGCCCACGGTGCTCGAAATTTTCAAACTGATCGAAGCTGGAGCAGGCCGGCGCCAGCAGCACCACATCGCCGGGCCTGGCGCGATCAGCCGCCGTCCTCACTGCAGTTTCAAGGTCGCCAGATTCCACAATTTCCACGGCCCCGGAAAGGTCGTTTACGATTCTCTCCTGTGCTGCGCCAATCACCAGTACTTCTCGCACGCGGTCATTCAACAAGCTTCGCAGCGGAGAGTAAGGCGCGCCCTTGTCCTTGCCTCCAAGAATTAAGTGCACGCCTCTTTCAAAAGTCGAGAGCGCTTTCGCGGCAGCATCAACGCTCGTTGCCTTAGAATCGTTGTAGAAGTCCACTCCGCGAATTTCACGGACGAACTCCAAACGGTGTTCCACTCCAGAGAATTCGCGGACAGCCTGCCGGATGGAACCGAATTCCGCGCCCAGAACACACGCAGCGGCCGTGGCGGCAAGCACATTTTCCAGATTGAATTCACCCCGCAGCCGGACATCACTCGTTCGCATCAACTCCACTTCCAGGTTCTTCACCCGGTACCAAACCGCCCCATCCGATACAAACACACCGCTCGCAAGCTCGTTCCGCCGGCTGAAGAAAACCTTCTGGCTGCGGATCGACGGAGCGAGTTTTGCTATATTCTGATCGTCCGCGTTCAGGATTGCGTAGTCTTCTTCGGTCTGGTTGCTGAAGATCCGGGCTTTTGCCGCAACGTATGCTTCAAAGTTCGGGTGCCGATCCAAATGGTTCGGGCTCAGGTTCAGCAGCGTCGCCACGTGTGGCCTGAAACTCTCGATAGTCTCAAGCTGAAAGCTGCTCAGTTCCGCAACCACAACGGAGGGCGGCGGTTCCAGCTCGATTGCCGAAAGCAGAGGCACCCCAATGTTCCCGCCGACGAATGTGGAGAAACCCGAAGCCTCCATTATTCTTCCAAGCAGTGTGGTCGTCGTGGTCTTCCCATTGGTCCCTGTAATACCCGCCAGTTGTCCTTCAAGGAACCAGCTGGCAATTTCAATCTCCGGAACCACAGGGATTCCATTTTCCCTGGCAAGATTCAACACCGGCAGGTCCGCGGGCACCCCCGGGCTTATAACAATAAAATCCTGCGCGAGGAAAGTTGAATCCCGGTGGAGACCGAGTTCCAGACCCACTTTCCGGCGGAGTAAGTCAGGAATCTCCTTTGAAAACTCACTGGGCTGTCGCCTGTCCGTCACGGTGACGATCGCTCCATGGTCACTCAGCCATTGCGCGGCAGCGAGCCCGCTTCGCGCCAATCCCATCACCAGCGCTTTTTTCCCACGAATGTCCATCAGGAAATTTCCCCGACCCTCACGGTGCCATTACGGACGGAACGTGTTTCCCGCAATCCGGGCTTGATGCCCGACAGACACCAACGACCCGGCCACGGTACGCAATGCGTCACCGGCAATGTCTTACGTTGCGGTGTCGAACTTACCCGGGTTGAGTTGCAAGTCGAGTTCAGCCTTTCCATCAGATATTGGTCCCGGCCTCCTACCGGAGCTTCAGCGTAGTTAGCGCAAACAGTGCGAAGATCAGCGCTGCGATCCAGAAGCGTGCAATGATTTTCGACTCTTTCCACCCCTGCAGTTCAAAGTGATGGTGAAGGGGCGCCATCCTGAAAATGCGCTTCCTGCGCAGCTTGTACGAACCCACCTGAAGAATGACTGAAAGCGCTTCAATCACAAAAATGCCGCCAATAAAGGGCAACAGGAGTTCCTGCTTGATGATGACGGCGACTGCAGCAACCGCACCTCCCAGCGAAAGAGATCCCACATCACCCATAAAGATTTCCGCAGGATAGGCGTTGTACCAGAGAAATCCCAGGCTGGAACCAACCATCGCTCCACAGAAAATTGTCAGTTCTGCGGCCTGTGGGAGGTGTTCGATATCCAGATAAGCAGACCACACGGCGTGGCCCGAAACATAAGTCAGCACTGTCAAAGCCGAGGCGGCCACTACAATGCAGCCGATGGCAAGACCATCGAGCCCGTCCGTCAGGTTGACCGCGTTGGACGACCCCACCAGGATGAGCACAACGAAGGCGACAAACGGCAAGAACGCAAGGGGGTAGCTCCACGAGTTGTGCAAAAGGGTCTGAATCGTAAAACTGGGATGAATGCGCTTGAAAAATGGGAAAACGATGGCGGTCGAATAGAACCCCCAGGCGGTCATCGCCACCAGGATCATGCCAAAAACAAAGCTGACCAGAATCTGCAGCATGAATTTCGTCCGGGCCGTAAGCCCAAGATTGTTGCGCTTCCGAACCTTTTGATAGTCGTCCCAAAAACCAATACCGGCAAAGGCCGATGTCACTCCAAGCGCGAGCCAGACAAAGGGATTGCCAAGGTCGGCCCAAAGCAGCGTCGGAATGACAATACATAGATTGATCAGGACGCCGCCCATCGTAGGCGTCCCGGCCTTGGACTGATGCGCCTTCGGACCGTCCTCCCGGATGTACTGCCCAATCTGAAACTTTTTGAGGTTCCTGATCACGTAAGGTCCCAGGAACATCGACAAGAACAATGCTGTCAGGCTCGCATACGCTGTTCGGAATGTAACGTACCGAAAAAGATTAAAGACATGAAACTGACTATGAAATTGCTGGTAAAGATAGTAGAACATGAATCCCTGTCAGCCCGCCCTCTCCGGAACCTCGCGGCACAAATCGGAAGGGTTTCTCATCGGCTTTGTCAGCAATTCCGTGACCCTTTCAAGATTGACTCCTCGCGAGCCCTTAACCAGAACCACGTCACCCGGTTCAAGAATATCCTTGCAAAATCCAGCGGCCTCTGCCGCCGTCTGGAAAAACACTGCGTTGCCGGGTTCCAACCCGGCGTCGAGCGCCGCTTCGCGAATATATCGAGCGTTCCCCTGGACGGCGACAACGTTGTCAATACCGCATTCTGCCAACTTCCGTCCGATCCGCCGGTGCCATTCAGGAGAGGTGCTACCTAATTCCAACATTTCGCCTGCCACCACGATCTTGCGCCCGTGTTCGGACCATCTGGCAAGCGTTTCGATCATGCGCTCCATCGCCCTCGGGTTCGAATTGTAACAGTCGTTCAGGATTGTGATAGGTCCAGGCAGTGTAATAATTTCACTCCGCTGCGCCAAGTTCCTAAATGACGCGAGTGCCGGCCCTAGCGAATTCACGTCCAATCCGCAGGTGCTTGCGGCCACCAGCGCTGCGAGGGCATTCTCAACGTTGTGGGCCCCCGGCAAGGGCACAGCAAACTCGCCCTGAATGTGCGGCCCAGAAAGAAAAAAGCTGCTGCCTCCATCATGCAACCGAACATTTACCCCCCTGAACAAAGCGCCTTCGCTCAAACCAAACGTCAGCACTTCACCGTCAAAGCCATCGGCAAACTTCCGGACCCGCTGGTCATCAAAGTTCAATATAGCGGTTGGCCTGCCGTTGCGGCGGCTCAGGTTTTCAACGAGCTCGCGCTTTGCCCGGGCAATCAAATCCACGGAATCAAAAAATTCCAGATGAACCGGGCCTACATTTGTAACCACGCCCACGTCCGGCTCCGCGATCTGTGCCAAGCGTGCAATTTCGCCGGGTGCCGACATCGCGAGTTCGACTACGGCCACTTGATGCGAGGGCTCTAACCCCAGCAACGTGAGCGGAAGTCCGTAATGATTGTTGAGGTTTCCTTGAGACTTCATGACGCCTAAGCGCGTGGACAGAAGGGCGGCGATCATTTCCTTTGTGGTCGTCTTGCCCATGCTCCCGGTGACCGCAATCATTCGGCCACCCCATTGCTGCCGGACGTATTTAGCCAGCGCCTGAAGAGCGGCCGTCGTGTCGGTAACAGGAACCAGATGCGGACGGGCTGAGGCCAATGCCCTGTCCCAGTAATTCTTTTCGACCACCGCCCCGGCGGCGCCGCTTTCCAGGGCTGAAACAACAAACTCGTGCCCATCGTGGCGCTGGCCGCGTATGGCAAAAAACAGTTGGCCAGGCTCTATCCTGCGCGAATCGATTGAACAACCCCTGGCAACACGATCAGAGACAGGTCCGCCGGCCCCCAGAACTTCGGCCACTATTGCCAGCGGCAGAATCATCGCTATCTATCCTCACCCGACCCCTTCAGAAATAACCCTCGGCACCTGCCTTATCGCGACGGCGGGCCGGGTTTGCTTTCTTTTGAAGAGCCAATCTGAAAACCCATCTCCAATAGTATCTGGCGCGCAACCCTGCGGTCATCGAAAGGAACTGTTCTGTCTTTCAAAATCTGGTAACTTTCATGCCCTTTTCCGGCAATCACCACAACATCGCCCTCGTGAGCTTCAGCCAGGGCTTTCCGGATCGCCGTTTCACGGTCAACCTCTATAATGTAAGGCATACCAGTCCTCTGCAGCCCCACGAGGACATCATTCATGATCAGAATTGGGTCCTCGCTCCGTGGATTGTCTGATGTCAGGACCGCAAGGTCACTGAGCCTACCGGCAACTTCTCCCATGATGGGCCGTTTGGTCCGATCGCGTTCGCCGCCACACCCAAACACAACAATCAGGCGGCCTCGAGTGAGTTCGCGGGCAGCCTGAAGAACATGCCGCAAGGCGTCGTCCGTGTGCGCATAATCAACAACAACCAGAAAAGGCTGGCCCTCATCGATCTTCTCAAAACGGCCGGGCACCACGGTCAGCCGGCGGATCCCCGATTGGATCGCCTCGACCGGAATTCCCGCTCCGACAGCCGTGGCCGTCGCGGCAAGCAGATTCATCAAATTGGCCCGTCCCAGCAGGGCTGATTCTATTTCGATTTCGCCCTTCGGCGTGTTCAGTGTTGCCGACAATCCTGAAAGATCCTGGAAACTTCTCTTCACCCCAACGTCTGCCTTTGATTCCAGCCCGTATGTAATCCGGCGTGGATTGGGGATAGCAAGAAGTCGGCGCCCCCACGCGTCGTCGGCGTTGACGACCGCCAATTCTGGAGGTGGAATTCCCAATCCTTCAAAAAGCTTCCGCTTGGCAGCGAAGTACTGCTCAAAGTCATGATGGTAGTCAAGATGGTCGCGCGTCAGATTGGTAAACACGGCAGCTGAGAAATGGATTCCCCAGACGCGCTCCTGGGCAAGGGCATGAGATGACACTTCCAGGATCGCAGCTCCTGCTCCGCCGGCGACCAGCTCGTTAAAATAGGCCGCAAGATCTAGCGATTCAGGTGTCGTATTGGAAGCTGAAACGACTCGTGTGCCCAGACGGTATTCTACGGTCCCGAATAGCCCCGTCCGGGTCCCTGCGGCTTCAAAGATGCTGCTGAGAAGATACGCGGTAGTGGTCTTTCCGTTGGTTCCGGTGATACCAATCAACTGCAACTTGAGGTCGGGATCGTCGTAAAATCTTCTGGCAGCCTCTGACAAAGCCCGCCGTATTTTCCTGACTTGTACCCACCGAGCGGCCAGGCCAGCCTGGGCCTCGCGCTCACTGACAATGGCTACCGCGCCTTGCTTGATTGCGTCACCGATGTACAGGTGTCCATCGGCCTTTTCACCTTCGATGGCAAAGAAAACACATCCCTTGTCCACCCGACGCGAATCGTAAGCAAGCGAGGTGACTTCGGTATTCTGATCCACCCCCGTTTCGACAGGCTGGACTCTTTCGAGGAGCTTGCCCAATTTCATGCTTCACTCGCATTATAACACCGGCGCAATCCCGAACCGGGCCTCGTCAGTAAACTATTACAGCTCCCCCAAACCCCGAGAGTTTTCTGCAATCGCAGGGGCCTGCCACTTTTCCAGGGTAGAACTCATCGGGCAGGACCTGGGCCTTGACCCACGGATGCGAATGCGTATCTCAAGCAGGCTCAATGAGACCGTTTGGGCCAGTAATCGTGAAGGTCGCGCACGGCGCTCATGTGTATAACAACCCAAACCACCGCGAGAACGACCGGAAGCCCACCGAGCAGCACATTGACCATAGGACGGAAGTCAATAGTCGGCATTTCACACCACCTCAATGCATTTACTTCATTTACTTACCAGGAACATTGCAGCAAACCTGCTGCGCAAATCGGACCCATACCGGACTGCCGGCATGCACACGGGTGCCCGCAGGCGGGTCCTGTTGAACGGCAAGTCCTGACCCTGCCATCTGCATCACAAGACCCAGTGACTGGCATTCTTGCGTTACGCGGCGCGCCGAGAGGCCGGCGAAATTAGGGACTACCAATGAGGGACGCTCGTCCACAAGGACCGTCCCTTTTGAAGGGAGTTCCGTTGTTGGCGAATAGGAAACAGGTTCCACAGGGCGAGTGGCAGCTCCGACGGATTCAGAGTTGATTGGAGGGTTGTCCGTTTTTACTCTCCTTTTCTGGAAAGGAGATTCAGCGGAGCGGCGGGAAGCAATCTGAATTGAATCGGAAGGATTGTCTTGCGGAACATTCAGGTAACGCAGTGTCTGTTCTGCGATTGACTTCCACGCCGGAGCTGCCACTTGCGCCCCATAGATTGCTCCAACCGGCGTATCAATAACCACCAGAATGGTTACGGCCGGCTTTTCTACAGGAGCGAAACCCATAAAAGATGCCACGAAATCCTTGTGGGAATAATGGCCGGTTGCATCCACTTTTTGCGCCGTGCCCGTTTTCCCGGCCGAAGTGTAGCCAGCAAGCTGGGCTCCCACTCCGGACCCGTGTCCGACAACACCTGCAAGCATCTGCTTCATCGTGTTCGCCGTCTCTTCACTCATAATGCGGCGGCCCACATTCGGAGGAGGCATGCCATCATCGGCCCCTGAACCGATGTCACGAATAATCCTCGGTTGTAGCATTACGCCCCCGTTGGCGATGGCCGAATAGACGCGGGCCATTTGCAAAGGGGTCACGCCTATTCCCTGACCAATAGCAAATTCTCCGATCGAGACTCCAGACCACCGCTGCGGAGGCATCAGCAGCCCGTCCTCCTCTCCCGGCAGTCCCACATCGGTTTTGGTGCCAAAACCGTAGTCCACGATGCGATGGTAGAATCGCTCTACTCCCAGGCGCAGCGCCATCTTCACGGCACCGACGTCGCTTGAGTACATCAGGACCTGGCTCAAGGTGAGCGGACCATTCTCCTCGTGCTCGATCGCATCTCT
>JAJXZM010000482.1 GCA_021780055.1 Acidobacteriota bacterium | reverse complement strand
AAAATCAATCGTCCGACGACGATTTGCGGGGTTCTATTTCACCTTATGGAGGGGGGCGATGGAACTATATCCCAAGGTTTATCAGATCCAATCACTCTACGGCGGCCGAAACCTTTTTCAGTATCTGTTTGTCGGTGACAATGTTGTGTTGGCGGATACCGGGATTGCCTCGACACCCGAAGCAACCATTTTCCCCTTCTTTGACAAGTTGAAGCTGAAGCCTCAGCAGTTGACGCTTGCCGTAACGACGCATGCCGATCTCGACCACCAGGGCGGCAATGATTCCATCAAGCGGATTTCGCCCGGAACAATGCTCAGTTGTGGAGAGGCCGACCGTGAACTGGTGGAAAATCCGGAGTCGCTTTACAGCCAGCGGTACAACTTCCTCAAAGATGTTCACGAAGTGGGATTTGAAGGGGGGCCCTCGCCTGATGCGGGGCGTCACCGCCACATGGATGTGACTTTCAGCGGGGGAGAGCGAATTCATCTAGGCGAGAACTGGTGGCTGGAAGTGCTCCACGTTCCCGGACATTCGCAGGGCCATCTGGCCCTCTATGATCCGGTATTCGGAGCGCTGTTTGCGGGGGATGCCGTTCAGGGGCGTGGCTGCCCCAAAGCCACCGGAGAGATGGCCATCCCGGTCACCTACTATCACGTGGACACTTATCTTTCCACCATCCGCCACTTCGAGCGCCTGCCCCTCAGCGTCCTCTACACAGGCCACTGGCCGGTGATGAGGGGCGAAGAAATCCAGGACTTCTTTTCTGAATCGCGCCACACCGTGGAATTTGTCGACCGCGTGATCCTGCGAAGACTACAGAAACACCCCTCCGGCCGCACAATGAAAGAGCTGATCAATGAAGTGGCTGAAGCAGTAGGCGACTGGCCTGACGACGGCGTCTTCCTCGCCATGTTCCCTATCAAGGGCCATATGGACCGCCTGGTGCAGCAGGGCAAAGCAAAGCTGGAAGTCGGTAGCCGCCCGGCAAAATGGGTCATTGCTTAAGGCTCGAAGACGTTTTGTGAAGCCCACCGAGCGCTGGCATTCACCGGTTGTATTTTGGCGTTACGCCCCGCAACCGGCTCCAAACGTCGTCGCACTTTTTAAGCACGTCACTAGAAAGGCGAGGTCCCTCGCACGCTTTCAGGTTTTCTTCGAGTTGTTCCAGGCGTGAAGCGCCCAGGATGACGGAATCAACCTGCTCCTGGCTCAGCACCCACTGCAAAGCCAGCTCCACAAGCGTATTCCCCGCATCGCGCGCGATCACCTTGAGTTCTTCAACAGCGGCAAAATCATCGTCGTGCCAGTAACGATCCAGATACATCTTGTTTCCATCAAAACGAGAACCCGCCACAGGATTGCTTGCCGGCGATTGCTTGCCCGTCAGCAGCCCGCCAGCGAGCGGATTGTAAGGCACCACGGCCACACCGTACCGACTGCAGAACGGCAAGTATTCATCTTCGATGGCGCGCGCCAGCAGGTTATACATCGGCTGCGAAATGAACGGCGGCTTGTATCCGTTCTTCTGCGAGATGCAGTGGATTTCCGCTACCTGCCATGCAGCGTAGTTTGAAATCGCCGGGTATCGCACCTTCCCCGCCTTGACCAGTTCATCCATGGCCGCAAGAGTTTCTTCAATGGGCACGTCAGAATCAGGCTGATGCAGATAGTAGAGATCAACGTAATCGGTTTGGAGGCGCTCAAGGCTGCCGTCAATCGCTTTGAGGATGGCTGCCCTTGAAAGTCCCGACTCTTCCGGGCCATCGCCCATCTTGCCGCGCACCTTGGTGGCTAGAACAACTTTGTCCCGGCGTCCCTTTAACAGTTTCCCGACGATGGTTTCCGCCAGCCCTTTGTTATAAATATTTGCGGTGTCGATGAAATTAATACCGGCATCGAGGCATAAATCAATCATTCGGCCCGCAACGGCTTCGTCTGCCTGCGAGCCAAAGGTCATGGTGCCAAAAGAGACGCGCGACACTTTCAAGCCGGTATTGGGCAGTGTGCGATAGTCCATTCAACCCTCCTGAAGTACTGATGACAGTTTTCAAGCAAAAGAAGCTCCTTCGTGCAAGGGAACGAGTGGTTTCTGAATATGCAAAATTGTGGTGGCCGTTAACTGAAGATAGCTTCCTGGCCTGTGGCCGCTATTCCACCTGAAACGACATTGTCCCTTACGCGGGCCCTTTCACAAGGCGCTTATGGCGCAGAGGGGTAGGCATCCATGCCCCAAACGGCGCGAGCCAGCAGGCTGCCCTGTTCCAGGAAAGGCTGACTCGAATTTGCAGGCGCGCTTAAGCCCTGACCTGCGAAATACGGCGAATCAGGTCCTTTTGCTCGTCCATATTTTCGGCGCCGATGGTCATGGCGTCCAGAGCACCGAGCGACAGCGCGAAAGACAGGGCCTCATCTTGGCGGGTCCGCATATCGCCCTGGCCAAGGATCTTCATTCCGACCACGCCTTTTCCGGCCTTTTTCATTTCTCGCAGAACGGCCGTCACTGTAGGCGGATCGGCATCCATGTGCGAACCGATCGGGTTGATCCTTGCAAGGTCCACATCCACCCAGGGCGACGCGGCGGCAGCGCGGAGCGCGCCGATGGAATGGCAGGAACTGCCGTGAGCGCGAATAGTTCCCTTCTCCTTGGCCTCCGAAAGCACGTCCATAGTGCGGCGGTAGCGCGTTGTCCATTCGGTGGAATTCATGTCGTGCATCAAAACGATGTCGATATAGTCAGTCTGAAGTTCGCGCCGAAAGCGATCGATGTCGCGCCGCATTCCTTCCGGGTCCCGCGTATCGGACTTGGTAAGCACCGTAACCTTTTCCCGCGGCAGACGCTTGAGAGCGCGCGCCACGGCAGGATGCGACCCGTAAGAATCGGCCGCATCAAAAAACCGCAAGCCGCGCTCGTAACCGTGGACCAGCAGGTCTGAAAGCCCGTCTATTCCCAGGCGCGTCTGATGCGAGTGACCTGCATAACCGACCGTGCCCGTGCCACACGCCAGACGGCTGGTTTGAATTCCGGTCTTGCCCAGCGTTACCGTGTCTGCGGCACTGAAGGTTCTTGCCGGAGCATCGGGAAATGCCGCGCCAGACAACCCACGGGACCCCAACCACAACGCACCGACGCCACCTGCGGCCCGGGTGAAAAACTCACGTCGTTTCATGGAACACCTCACAGGAGAAAATCGAAGAGCGCTTTGCTAATATCCGCTTTCTCCCGACTCTATCAGCGAAAGTCATCGGTTGCAAGCCGGGGGTAGGTGATTGAAAACCTTGGCGAAATTTCACGAGGAAGAGTCACGACGTGCGGGAGCGGCCGGGTCCGCACTTCCAGGCCGGGCTCGGTGAATATCCTGCCAGGGGCTCAATCCGCTGGCTCAGGCTGAGTGCTTTCCTTTGGCTTTGGAGGACGAGCACCCAGATGCTTCTGGATGTCCGCTATGATCTGTTTGCCGTGAAAGCGGCCGTTTTCAATAAAAATCTCGTTGGTGTGACGCCCGGAAATGACGACTCCGGCAAGGTAAATTCCCGGGATGTTGCTTTCGCGAGTCTTGGCATTGCAACTGGGACGCGAAGTTCTGGAATCGACTTCAATGCCGACCCGGTGCAGAAAATCGAAGTCAGGGTGGTAGCCGGTCAAGGCGTAAACAAAATCGTTTTCAATACGGACCCGCTCGCCCTGCGCGGTCTCGATCCACACAGCGTCCTGCGTGATTTCCTTGACGGTCGATTCCAGGTAAGCCCGGATGGAACCTTCTTTTATGCGGTTTTCGATATCCGGCCGAATCCAGTACTTAATGTGCCGGCTAAGCTCGGCTTCCAAGTGGATGAGGGTGACTTCGGCCCCATGGCGGAACAGATCGAGCGCCGCAATGGCGGCTGAATTTGCCCCGCCGATCACGGCCACTTTTCTCTGATAGAAGGCATGCGCATCGCCATAATAATGCGAGACCTTCGGCAGGTCCTCCCCCGGCACGTCAATCAGATTCGGGATGTCGTAATAACCGGTGGCGATAATCACCTTGCGGGCAAGGTAGCATTTTTGTTCGCCATCCGATCCACTGGCATGGATTTCGAAGTTCCCGTCCGAACCAATAATGCCCACCACACGCTCCTGGTAGTGCACTGGAACACGATAAAACTCCGTAACCCCGCGGTAATATTCGAGCGCCTCGGCGCGCGTGGGCTTCAGGTTCACACTGGTAAACGGAATGTCGCCGATTTCCAGGCGCTCGCGCGTGGTAAAAAAAGTCATTCCCGGCGGGTAGCTAAAAATTGAATTGACCAGACATCCCTTCTCAACCACCAGCACGCTGAAGTTGCTCTTTATCGCTTCAATCGCACAAGCCAGGCCCGTCGGCCCCGCTCCCACTACAAGCACATCCAGCACATCTTCCATTCCTCATTTTCCTTTCCGCACAAAACTTGCCGCCAGGCGCTCGAAATTGTTTAGATGCCCGCGTCCTCCGTTGGACGCACACCGTAGTCTCCCGCCAAAATGCGACGGCCGGCCGCTCGAGCACACTGCAGCCAGTAAATCCAGGCGCGAATTTCCCGCCCACTCTCCAGAGTAACGATGGTTTCCTTCCGCACGAACTCATTGAAATCCGGTTTTAAAGGATCAAATCCCTCATACCGATCGAGGACCCTGAAGGCCATCGCGGGCTGCGGAAGCCGGTAAACCTCACCGGAAATAAATTCCGCCTCGCTCGCATTCGCAACGGCGCCGGGATATTTGCCGCGATCGAAGAGCCGGCCATGAACATGCCCCCGGCCAAGAAGCCGGGCGTGCAACCTTTGCAGTATTTGGTGGGAAGGAAATCCTTTGCGCAAAGTACCGTATACGAAAAGTAGCGCGCCGGATGCAGCGTCATGCCTGTCTTCGCAATCCATTTTGACCTGCTCCGGGCTCTTGCAGGCAACCGTGCCGGTCCAAACGGCCCATCCCACACTCTCAATGGAAGGCCGACGTAATACCGTCTCCAACTCACGGAACCCGCAAGGCTGATCGAAGGTCCATCCGGGTGTGCCGGCACGCTGCCGGCAAGCCGATCAGATTTCCTGCTCGAGTTCTTCCAGGACGCGGCGCAAGGTAGCAATGACCTGCTCGCGCGGCACATTGCCATTTTTGAATTGCAGCGTCAGTTTGAAATCCTTGGTCGGCGGGACGTAGCGGAACGATCCGTTGCGAGGCTTGTTTCCGTGGTTGCGCTCCTCGCGGGCCTCGTCGCGATTCAGAGTTCCCTGGGCAAAGCGCCGGACGACGTCGCGCATTTTGGCCTCAGTGGGCTGGCGGGCCACCTGGAGAAGCTGCGACTTGGAAATCACCCCGCTTTCAATGCATACCGCCTTGATATCGTCGGGGATAATACGGAGGGTAAGCAGTTCGGTGACCGACGTGCGCGATTTCCCGATCTTCCTGGAAATCTCCTCGTGCGTCAGGCCAAAACGGTCGCCGAGCGCCTGCACACCGTCAGCCTCTTCAAACGGTGTCAGGTCTTTGCGCTGGATATTTTCAATCAGCGCCAACTCGAGGGTCTCGCCGTCGTCAACATTCTTTTCAATGCACGGAACCTCTGCAAGGCCAGCCATCCGCGCCGCAAAATAGCGCCTCTCACCAGAGATAATCAGATACTTGCCCGATTCCGGGTTCTTGCGGACCAGCAAGGGCTCAAGAACCCCTTTTTGGCGGACGGACTCTGCCAGTCCTGTCAAATCGCCGCGCTCCTTCCGCGGCTGGTCGGCATAAGGCTGGATATCCTCCGTGGCGATCATGCGCCCGATCGCCGCTCCGCTCCGAGAAATGATGTCCTCCACGTAATGCGCGCTGTGGCGCATCTGGATCGCCAGCGGTAATCCCGCACGTCTAACCGACACGTTGCAGTACCTCCTTCGCAAGACTGGCGTACTCTTCCGCACCGGAAGATGTGGGAGCGAAACTGAAGATCGTTTCCCGGTATGCGGGACTCTCCTCCAGACGCACGTTCCTGGCAATCACCGTATTAAACACTTTCGGCCCGAAAACTTCCTGGACCTGCCTGTGAATGTCGCGCGCCAGGTTGGTGCGCTTGTCGTACAGCGTGATCAGGACTCCCAGCAACTGGAGGTCAGGGTTGGGCCGGGCCCGGATGCGTTCCAGCGTCTCCAGCAGATCATCGGTACCTTCCAGCGCGTAATAGGAGGCCTGGATAGGAACGATCAGAAACGTTGCGGCCACCAGCGCGTTCACGGTAATGATGCCCAGTGCCGGCGGCGTGTCAATGACGATCATGTCGAAATCGTCTCGGACAACGGAAATGGCGTCCTTCAACCGGAACGGCGCGTCAAACTGGCCCACCAACTGGGCTTCCAGCTTGGCCAGTGAAATGCGCGAAGGAACCAGAGACAGATTCATCCACCGGGTGGGTTTCACGACTTCGGACAGTTTCCGGTTGCTTTCGGCAAGAATATCGTAGATAGAACCATCAACGTCTGCGGGATTGATAAACGTGAGTGTACTGTTGGCCTGAGGGTCCAGGTCGATCAGGAGGGTTCTCTGGTTATTGAGCGCCAATGCGGCGGCCAGGTTGATTGCAGTTGTAGTTTTGCCAACCCCTCCCTTCTGGTTGGCAACAGCTATGACTCTTGCCACTCCACAACTCCGGCTGATGCAGGTTGGAGTAATGGCCGGACGCTCCGCGGAGAATACGGCCATCACTGCCTTCAGATGCTACATCTTATACCGACCGATATCGTCATCGTTAAGGTTTTCCAGCCACTTGCGAAGTTCGTCATTGTTGACCTTGTCGGTTCCAGCGCTGGACACCTTGGAATTCTTCAGGACTTCGTCTTCAACAAAGATCGGACAATCCACGCGCAAAGCCAAAGCCAAGGCATCGCTTGGGCGGGAATCAATCGAAAAGGTCTCGCCATCTTTTTCAAGCCAGATGAGGGCATAGAAGGTGTCATCCTTCAGTTCGTTGACAACCACCTTCCTGACCTGTGCTTCAAGGCCCAGCAAGAGGTTCTTCAGCAGATCGTGGGTCATGGGGCGTGGCGTCGTGACTTTCTCGATCTCCAGGGCAATAGCGTTGGCCTCGTATATCCCCACCCAGATTGGAAGCACAGACGCCCCCTCCACGTCCTTGAGAATGACGATCGGCATGTTGGTTACAGGATCCATCATCAAGCCGCGAATTTTGACCTCGACTTCCATAGTGCATCCTCCCGGCAGCCCTGCGAATTAGTGTCCTGGCTGCAACTGGCTAAAACTCCGACTCCTACGCAGAACCTCCAGCCTCCTCAGTCACCCGCTGGCCGACCAGGCTGTTTGGTCCCGATGCTGTCACCTTCACCATCATGTAACGGCCTACCCATGAAGGTTCACCAGGAAAATTGATAATCCGGTTGCTGCTTGTCCGCCCCACGGCTTGCCCCAGTTTTGGATGGAAACCCTCTACCAGAACTTCATACTCCTGACCCATGCAGTCCCGATTTCTACGGATCTGAATTTCGCGTTGCAGGTCCTGCAGAATCAAGAGGCGCCTGCCTTTCTCTTCCTCAGGGATGGAGTCCTCATAATGGCCGGCAGCAGTTCGTGGACGAGGGGAATACTTGAAGGAGAAAACCTGGTCGTAGCCGACTTCGTCGAGCAGGGTAAGCGTCTGTTCATAATCGTCATGGGTCTCGCCGCAGAAGCCCACGATGATATCCGTCGAAATGCTAATAGCACGCTTCGCGCTGCGGATGCAATGGATTTTTTCAAGGTACTCTTCGCGAGTGTAAGTCCGCAACATGCGTTCCAGAACGGCATTCGAACCCGACTGCGCGGGCAAGTGGATCTGGTCACACAGGGCCGGATGGCTGTCAATGGCCTCCACGATCTCTTTAGTAAAATCACGCGGGTGCGAGGTGGTAAATCTGACGCGCCGTACCCCCGGAATCTCAGAGATGCGCGAAAGTAACTCGGCGAAACTAATTCTCAACTGTGAAGGGTCCCGGTAAGAGTTAACCGTCTGCCCGAGGAGTTGAATCTCGGTAAAGCCCTCATTAACCAAACGCAGAGCTTCAGCCAGAATCTTGTCGGCGGGACGACTGCGCT
>JAJXZM010000213.1 GCA_021780055.1 Acidobacteriota bacterium | reverse complement strand
CTTAAAGCCTGCTTTGATTGTCATTAGGCGTCCCTCCCCATGGGGCCAAAAGCCCCATACACTCCCGGATACTTCATCGAAGCGTAAACAATTAGCCCCAAAAAATCAAGTGCCAAGTGGACTGCGTTAGCGTCTGTCAGCGGCGACGGAGCTGGCTGTTTCGCGACACTCGTGCGCGAAACTCCTTTCAAGTTAACGTTCCTTGTTTCATGAGCAGGCCAAACCCATCGACGGAAACCAGCCCTGCGTGATAGGCTTAATGAGTTACGAATTCCGCTTCGAATCCGAACAAGCGGTTTCATGACGTGTCAGACTTCGGGTCCTGTGCAACGGATGTTCGTGAACCCCGCCAGGTCCGGAAGGAAGCAACGGTAGCGAGCCGCTTCGTGTGCCGCAGTTAACCCGAAGTCTGATCAATTCTGTGGACCATGGACTCAGGGTTCGTCAGCGTGAGCCAGACTTCGTGTTCAATCCCTCGACCCTGACCTCTGCGCTTATGTCATATCAGGTTATTGCCCGCAAATACCGGCCTCAGGTTTTTGACGACGTAGCCGGGCAGAGGATGATCACCGACACGCTGAAAAACGCGGTGGTCAAACAACGGGTTGCACACGGATACATCTTTTCCGGCGCTCGCGGTGTGGGCAAGACTACCACTGCGCGAATTCTGGCCAAGTCCCTGAACTGCATCAAGGGACCGACGGTAACTCCCTGCGGGGAATGCCCGTCCTGTCAGGAAATCGCCCAGGGGAATTCGGTCGATGTATTTGAAATCGACGCGGCGTCCAACCGTGGCATCGACGAAATCCGCGAATTGCGGGAAACCGTCCGATACCTTCCCGCCCGCGATCTCTACAAAGTCTTCATCATCGACGAAGCGCACATGCTCACCACCGAGGCATTCAATGCGCTCCTGAAAACGCTGGAAGAACCGCCTCCACGATCGCTGTTTGTCCTCTGCACCACGGAAGCGCACAAGCTGCCGACCACAATCCAGTCGCGCTGCCAGCACTTCTCTTTCCGCCTGCTGGACTACTCGGAAATTCTCAGCCGCCTGGAATGGGTGATCAAGCAGGAAAAGTTTGATGCCGACGAAGGTGCCCTGAGCGCGATTGCTGAGGCCGCTGAAGGCAGCCTGCGCGACGCTCTTTCACTGCTGGACCAGGCTATTGCCTCCAGCGGTGACCGGCTGGAAGAGGGGCACGTTCGCCGATTGCTGGGCGTCGTCCCTAGCCAGGTCTTGGCGGGACTGGCGGAAGCCATCGGAGCTGCTGACACGGCAAAGGTCCTTCAGATTGTCGAACGGGTTGCGACGGAAGGCTACGAGCTGAATCATTTTTGCGGCGAGTTCACGCGGTACATTCGCAATTTGACGGTCGCCAAAAGTTGCGGGGCAGACAGTCCCTTGCTTCAACTGCCCCCCAGCGGGCGCGAAGTGTTGAGCAAACTGCGCGAGCAGTTCAGCGAAGAAGACCTCGCTCGCTTCTTTCAGATCCTGCTGCGAACCGAGAGCGAAATGCGATACGCGCTGAACCCGCGGTTCCACCTGGAGCTCGGCCTGATTAGAATGGTGCACGCAGGCAAGCTCGCCTCACTCGAGAGCCTGCTGGCCGAACTGGGTGGCGCACGCCCCGTGGCGGCCGGTAAACAAGTGGCGAGACCTTCGGGAAATCAGCCGTCATCTGGCCCTGCGCCCGAGAAAAAAACACAATACACTCTACACGCCGATGCACTGCCGCCCGTTCAACAACCGGAGCATCCCCGCAGTCCGATAAGGCCCGCTGAACAGCCTGAAAGCACCCCGGTTAAAACGGTTAGTGCGCCGGCTTCGCCAGCACCTCCAGCATCATCAGCGGACCAGCCGGCCATTGCGAAAACACCCGGGGACCCACGGCTAAGCAAGATCAAAACTCTGGCGTTTGGCCAGTCCAAACTGTTGAGCAGTTGCCTTGAACCGGTTTCAGGATGGCGGTTTGAGGACGGTGAAGTCCGCTTTATTTTTCCCAAAAGCGACTCGTGGGCGGTTGATTTCCTGAGCGCCCGCGAACAGCAGGAAAAGCTGCAGGCGCTTTGCGCAGAGGTGCTGGGGCAGCCAGTCAGAATTTGTGTTACACTCGATAGCGAGGAGAAGTCGGGGCTCAAAAATTGTCGAAGTGTTCGCGAACGCGCCGAGCACGACGAAGGGGTTGAAGCACTGGTTAAGAAGTTCCGATGCACCCTGGTTGATGTGGTCGATTTGAGCCGGGAGTGATCCATGAAGAATCTGCAACAGGTACAGCAAATGCTTAAACAGGTCCAGCAATTCCAGGAGCAGCTCCAGAAACAACTGGATGACCTGGTGGTGGAGTCGTCCACCGGCGGTGGGATGGTAACCGTCAAGATGAACGGGCAGAAGCACCTGGTCTCTGTTCACATCGATCCGGAAGTTTATAAGTCTGGCGACATTGAGATGCTTCAGGACCTTCTGCTGGCCGCCGTCAATGAATCTGCCAGAAAAGTCGACGAGCAGGTTGCCAACCAGATGGGTTCGCTGGCTGGCGGCTTGAATCTTCCCGGACTCAATTTTTAGCAGGATCCTTCCGCGCAACAATTCAGGACTTCCACGAAATGAGCGAATACGCAGCGCCGCTTGCGCGCCTGATTGAAGAACTGAAGCACCTGCCGGGCATTGGACAGAAATCCGCCCAGCGCATTGCTTTCCATCTGGAGCGCGCGCCGCGGGAAGACGTTCAGCGGCTGGCTGAGGCCCTTCTCGACGCCAAGGACAAAATCCGGCTCTGCAGCGTCTGCAACAATCTCACCGAATCCGACCCCTGCGAATACTGCTCGGACCCCAAACGCGATCAGGACGTGATTTGCGTCGTGGAAACTCCCTACAACGTGATTTCTGTTGAAAAGGCGCACGAGTTTCGCGGGCGCTATCACGTTCTCCACGGAGCTCTTTCGCCGCTGCAGGGCATCGGCCCGGAACAGCTTAAACTGAAAAACCTGCTCGACCGCCTGAAAGACGGCACGGTGCGCGAACTGATCGTTGCCACCAGCCCCACCGTCGAAGGCGAAGCCACTGCCTTTTACCTGGCCAAGCTGGTCAAGCCGCTCGGCGTCAAAGTCAGCCGGATTGCCATGGGAATTCCCGTCGGCTCCGACCTCGAGTTTGCGGATGAAGTCACCATGCTCCGCGCGCTCGAAGGCCGCCGCGAGATGTAGCCCTGCCTTACACTCTGCAGATCTTATTCTTAATGAAACTCAGACCCGGAAGGCCCAGGGCAGGCGGGGTGGTTTCTTTGAATCCTCAGCAAGAGCGATGTGCTTCACAACTCCCTATTTCAGCGCGTCCATCACTTCGTCAAGGACCTTCTTTGGCGGGCGCACAACGGCCTGCGGGAGCGTCGCCAGCGGTTGATCAACAACATTCAGCATGTCGATGAAGCTCGGCTTCTGAGTATCCAGGTAAAACAAGCCAGTCACGATTTCTCCCTTGTCGTGCGCTTCGGTCAGAATTCTCAACGCTTCCGTCTTGTTCGTGGGGTCGTAGTCGGAATTCAGTTTTTTAAGCAGCAGATGGGAACCGTCATGAAGCGCAATTTCAGTGGTTGTTCCTGGATCATAGTCTGCGTTGATTTCTTCGAAGGACGGGATATAGCTGACTTCTTCAAGCGGGGAATCGTGGTCCCGGACGTAGCTGTAGCTCTTAGTCGATCCCACGTGGTCGTTGAAAGTGACGCAGGGCGAAATCACGTCCAGCATCACCGTGCCCTTATGGCCAAGGGCGCCTTCCAGCAGCGCCAGCAATTGCTTCTTGTCACCGGAAAACGAGCGGCCCACATAGGTGGCGCCCAGCATGATCGCAAGCGCGCACGTATCGATGGGCGGCAGGTCGTTGATGACTCCGTTCTTCAGTTTAGAGCCCAGATCGGCCGTAGCTGAAAACTGGCCCTTCGTCAGTCCGTAAACCCCGTTGTCTTCGATAATGTAAACCATCGGGAGGTTGCGGCGCATCAGGTGGACGAACTGGCCGGCGCCGATTGATGCAGTATCACCGTCGCCACTGACACCAATGGAAATCAGGTTGTGATTCGCAAGCATGGTGCCGGTGGCAACCGAAGGCATGCGTCCGTGAACAGAGTTGAATCCATGAGAGGTGGCAAGAAAATAGGCAGGGCTCTTTGATGAGCAGCCGATTCCAGAAAGTTTGGCTACACGGTATGGCTCAATGCCTACTTCGTAACACGCCTCGATAATGCGCTCAGAGATGGCATTATGGCCGCAACCCGCGCAGAGTGTGCTCTTGTTTCCTTTGTAGTCTGATGGTTCCAGCCCTATACGGTTCACTTTTCTGGCTGGAGATAAAGGAACAGCAGTCGTCGACATTTTATTTCTTGCCCTCCTGGGAAACAATCTCGTCGGTGACGCTCCGAGCGTCGATAGGAATCCCTTTGTAGTGGCGGATGCTGCGAAGTCTTGGAACATCTTCCGCATCGACTTCCATACGGAGCAGTTCGTACATTTGCCCGTCACGGTTTTGCTCTACAACATAAACGCGGTCGTACCGCCGGATAAAATCAAACACCTGCTCGGAGAATGGGAACGCGCGAAGCCTGCAATAACTGACTGGCAAGTCGTATTCCTGCTTCATCTGGTCCAGCGATTCCACGATGGCCCAATGCGTGGTGCCGTAGGCAATCACGCCGATCTCTGCGCCCTCAGCGTCCTGCAGCGCCGGAGCGGGCACTCGCTTGCGCGCCGTATTGAATTTCCTGGTCAGCCGATCCATGTTATTCACATAGTCTTCCGGCCTCTCGCTATAGACAGCCCGCTCATTGTGTCCGCTGCCACGCGCAAAATAGGCGGCCTTCGGATGGTTAGTTCCAGGAAGAGTGCGATAGCCAATCCCATCGCCGTCCACATCCTTGTAACGCTCAAATCCACCAAGGCGTTCCAGATCTTCTGCGCTCAGGACCTTGCCCCGGTTCATCGGTTTTTCAGGATAAGGGAACGGATCGGACATCCAGTTGTTCATGCCCAGATCCAGGTCGCTCATTACGAAGACGGGAGTCTGAAATTCCTCTGCCAGGTCGAAGGCCTCGATGGCCATGGTAAAGCACTCCTCGACTGAACACGGAATCAACATCAAGTGCTTCGTGTCTCCATGCGACAGCACAGCATTCTTAAGGATGTCGCCCTGCTGCGTACGCGTGGGCAGCCCGGTGGATGGCCCGGCGCGCTGAACATCAAATATCACAGCCGGAATTTCCGTGTAGTATCCAAGGCCCACAATTTCCGCCATCAGTGAAATGCCGGGACCGGAAGTCGCCGTCATAGCCCGCGCGCCTGCCCAGCCCGCGCCCATTACCATTCCGATGGCTGCCAGTTCGTCTTCCGCCTGGACGATGGCAAACGTCGCCTTACCGGTTTCCGGGTCTATGCGATAGCGCTTCATGTAGCTCATCAGCGTCTCAGCCACTGACGATGACGGCGTAATGGGATACCAGGTGCATACGGTCACTCCGGCAAACATGGCGCCGAGGGCTGTCGCCGAGTTCCCGTCAATGATGATCTTCCCGCGGGTCGCATCCATCCTCTCCAGGTAGAAGCGGCCCCGCTTGGGAAGGTTTTTCTCCGTGTACTCGTATCCCACCCGGGCGGCAGCGAAGTTCAAATCCCCGGCGCCTGGCTTCTTCTTGAACTGTTTCTTAAGCGCCTCGTGGATCTCTTCCATCGGAATGCCCAGCAGTTTGGCGAGCACTCCGTCGTAAACCATGTTCCGAACCAACTTTCGCAATTTCGCATTCGGACAGACCGGGGCCACAAGCTCGTCAAAGGGTACCGGGTAAAAAATCACGTCGTCGCGCAGGCGATGAAGGTTCAGCTTTTCGTCATAAACAACGGACGCGCCGGCGCCGAGCGACATCACATCCTCCTCCGCGGTCTCAGGATTCATCGCGACGAGGAAATCGATCTCTTTGCGCCGCGCGATATAACCAAATCGGGAAGCACGGATCGTGTACCAGGTCGGGAGTCCTGCAATGTTGGAGGGGAAAAGGTTCTTTCCGGAAACCGGGATACCCATTTGAAAAATGGACCGCAACAAAACCGAGTTGGCACTCTGGCTGCCGGAACCGTTGACGGTGGCAACTTGAATACTCAGATCATTAACAACTTTCTCCTTTATGGAGGAAGTGCCTGCTTCTTTTACTGCAAAGTCAGTAATTCCCATCAGATTCCTCGCGTAATGTGACTGGAGAAATAATAACGCTCAATTGATTCGCCTTCTACGACCTAAGTCGGGTCATCAGCGACGCCATATTTTGCCATCAGCTTTTCCAAGAGGGCTGGGGATGTAAGGCGTCGAATCGTGGCGGGTCCTCTACCTGGTTTCCGTCCGGCTCTCTCGGCCGACGCGCGGCTGTTCTAAGGCTATCAGTGCCATGATAGCACAAATGTGCAGAGTGTAAACCCCATCCGCCACAGACTCGGATCACTCCCTGCGGCGTCAACAACGCTGCACATTCAATCGGGTGCAGTGGAAAAGCGTGATGCACGTTTTACGCACGCTCGCCAACACTTTTGTAAAACCTGAACCATCGATTGACCGCCATTGAGAAGCGATACCTGACAAGAAAACCTGGCACGCTTCCGGGTCGGGTCGAACCCGTATACTTACGCCACGAAAAGTGCTAGATTACCCCCACGGGGTGGTCGTGTTCAAGTCCGGATAGGTCGCACCTCATCGGGGAGGTGTTTAAGTGAGGCACATTCAAGGGGCACTCCTTGAACGCAACCACGCCGTATTAATTTCATACCGCGGATCTTTTGACGGCTGACTGTACTGCAGTACCGACGTTCAAACCGGAACGTTGCCTGGGTTGTGTTCTTTAACTTCGCAAGAGCCCTATGTCAACAAACTGGCCAACCTCAAGAACCAAGAGGTAAGAATTGCGAGTCGTAAAGCAGTTGGATGTTTTGCCAATAACCTGATGCTGGAGTTAATTCAATGGCGCATAATGATGATCCCACTGGTTATGCCGTGCTCGGTTTCGGTCTTGGCCTTTACATTTTCTATAAAGGATTTCGCCAGTTCCGAAATTATCTTCTGATTGCAGACACCCCTGAAATCCCGATCCGGAGCGTTCCCATGGGCTTCGTGCAAATTTGCGGCAAAGCCCAGGGGGAAAAGACTGTTCCATCCCCTGTCACCCGCACATCGTGCTTTGCTTATAAGGTTGTCATCGAACGGTGGAAAACCGATTCGGACGGACGTGGCGGCCATTGGAGTCACCATCGCACCGATATGGACGGCGTAAGTTTCTACCTTACCGACGCGACCGGCAAAGTGCTTGTTGACGCGCAGGGAGCCGATTTCGATGTACCGCAGTCCGCCCGATGTGAGGCCTGGCCAGGAACAAACGCGCCCACCGGCTTCGCGGCCACACAGGAGGAATTGCTCGAATACGTTAACAAGGCAGATGCCCATTGGGCTGGAGGTCTGTTCGAGCGTGGGTTGAAATACGTGGGGCCGCAGGCTGACTCAGCCAGGGAACAAAAACGGCAGAATTTGATGGAGATATTTCAGCACAATCCGGGGTCGCCGGATTTTACGAGCGGAATGGTAACGATGATGGCACCAAGGATCAGGCAGCAACTGGAAGGGATGGGTCCGCAATCTGACCCCAAGCACGAAGATGCCCGGCAAACCGCCCTCCAGGCTCTCCAGCACCCTCCCGGGAGTCCGGAATTCATGCAGGGCCTGATGCGCGCACAACAGACCGCTGGAATGGCAGGCGAAAGCAGTCCTCTTGCGACCCTAACCAAGGCTCCGGGTAAAGGTTCGGGATCAACTCCCGGCATGTTTGGCGCTGCCAGTGGACGCTATCGTTTTACTGAATACTGTCTGGTTCCCGGAGGCCAGTACGACATCAGCGGGACGTGCGTCGAGAACCCACATCCGAAGGACGCGAACGACCACAACATGATCGTCAAAGGATCTACCGAGAAGGAGTTCCTTATCTCAGCCAAAACGGAAAAGGAGCTGGAAAAGGGCTTGCGAAAAAAGGCGGTGTTAATGATCCTGGGTGGCGCGGCCCTTTCGGTG
>JAJXZM010000460.1 GCA_021780055.1 Acidobacteriota bacterium | reverse complement strand
TGAGTGGCCGATTGAACGCGGTTATAGGCGTCCTGCTGTTGCGACGGACTGCCCTGGATCCCTCCATGGCTGATCGCCGTGTTCAATCCCGCCATGTTGCGGTCGTAGTTATCGAGGGCCGTATTCAGCCCCTGCGCGTCTCCGGCCTTGGCCATTTTCCTCGCCTGATTCAGGTATTGCTTGTTCTGTTTCAGTCGCTCTTTCACCTGCTTCAGCGTCAATGTGGCCTGATCATTAGTTGATTGTTGGGCCACAGCTGCCGCTGGCATCACTAGCAGCGCAAAAGAAAACGTAAGAAAACCTATAAGACTTGCCTGCAAGAATCGTTTCATACATGCCTCCTGAGAAATAACGCACTGGGCACGTCGAACCTGCCCGCACCGGCAAAACCAGGGAGAATATCGTCATTGAGCCCCATCAGTCGAGCGTCACCAGCCGGCATTGCCCCTGTCCACCGACAGACACCACCCCTCTTTAATTCGTTTAGCATAAACCATAAGCCCCAAGCAATGGTACTTAAGTATCAGCACCGACGGGGCCAGAAAACTCTAAGATCCATCGTTTCAATCAATTAAGCCGAAATCTCTAATGGTACTAAAGTATACTTCACACTAATTAACTAAGTGGTCTATAATCCCGCGCTGGAGAGGGGAAGCTTAGATTGCCACTGCACGCCAGCACCGTGGCAAACGTGATGGAGGTAGTACTATGCAGTTTCTGTCAGAGGACCTGTCCGTTCTCTCGGTAAGGTTCAGAGCAACAGGCAATCGGGCCCGATTTATATCCGTTGCGGGAGGCTTTGTTCTCCTTCTTACTGCGTCAGCCTTACTTATTTCCTGTGGAGGATCAAGTGGAAGCAACGTTGCCCCGCCTCCGGTTCCCGTAATTCAGAATGTCAACTCTTCAACCGATCCCTCCAGCCCGGTTGGCCTGCCCATTGAAATCAACGGCAGTGGTTTCCAGAGCTCGCCGGGACAGGTGATCTTTACCCAGTCGTCCAGCGGGATCACGGCCACAGTTACGCCAAATGCCGGCGGCTGGACTGACACCGGGATTGCCGTCACCGTGCCCACTGGTAACGGTACAACGAATTTCACACTGCCGGGTACCGTCACAGTGTCGGTCAAGACCAGCGGTGGCACCAGCAACACGGTCAACCTCACCCTCATCCAGACCCTCACCTTTAATGTGAACAACGTGCAGTGGACACAAGCGACCGCTCTTCCCACGCCCCTAACCGGCCTGCGCGCGGCGGCCATCCCCGTAAGTGACACCAGCGCCTATGTTGTGACCACTGGCGGCTACGATGGAACCGGCAACACGTCAAACGTGTTTGTCGGTCCGCTTGACCCCACAGGCAATATCTCCGGCTGGACGTCGAGTGCGAACGTGCTGCCCGAGACCATTGCGCACCACGGCATGGTGGAAGCCAATCCGGAGAATTCCCTGGTGCCCGATGGCTCGGCTTTCGTTTATGTCATCGGGGGCCAGATAAATTCCACCGACGCACCCGGAGGAACGACTGACGTTTTTAATGCCAGCTTTGATCCCTCTACCGGCGCCGTCGGCAAGTGGACGCAGCTTAAGTCTTCGCTGCCGGAATCGCTGGTGGGGCCTGCGGTAACGTTATTTAATGGGTACGTTTACGTCGTCGGCGGCCTGAAGAGTGACGGCACTCCTTCCACCGACGTCTTCTCCGCGCCGGTGCAGTCGGACGGTACGCTCGGCACGTGGATCCAGTCCAGCAATGCTTATCCGACGGCGGTCTCTTTTGCGACGGCCTTCGGTTTTGCAGGCAAACTCTACGTGCTAGGCGGCGACAGCGCAAGTTCCACAGACCCCAACGCGCAAGGCACCGCCACGGGCATACAGAATGTAAATTTTGCCACCGCCATGAACGGAGTCGTGGGTAACTGGGCTGCTACCTCAACGACCATCAAGAACCGGAAGAAACAGATCACATGGATGGCTTTCGGCCAGGTGATCGACGCTGAGGGAATCTATAACGGCGTGCCGGGCTCACTTGAACTCGAACGCAGCCAGATTAACCCAGACAGCACACTGGCATCATTTAACGGAATTACGTCCTCGGTGAACCAGATCAAAGCCAACATGTACAACGCGGCGGCAGTCGTCAGCCCGCTGCAATCACCAAAGGCAACGCCCCGTTTCATTCTGATCGGCGGCCAGGCCTTTTCGGCACTTGGCTCGGGCGGTGCGATCAGCAGCACCGTTTATTACAACACTCTGCCGTAAGTTCCCGTACGGCACATCGTTACATCCCGTGAAAGGGCACGAGTTCCAACTGCTCATGCCCTGCACGCTCAACCCAAAGGTTCCACACCGCCCGCGTCATTGCGGCGGTCGCTGCCTGGGGTTACCGTCCCCTTCCGGCTCGTGACTTAAACTGCTACGAATTCTGCTTCCCATTGATTCTATTGATCTTAGATTCATTCATCTTTCAAACTCGTCACCCATTACTACTTTTTCTCACTGGCCCCTTGGTAGTAGTACCTCTGGCCGATTGTCGCAAATACGATTTCGGGTTCCAATTATGCGTGGAGGAGGGGATGATGGAGGCATCAAGAGCAATTGCTGTCATTCCCAGCGAGAATTTCCGCTGGCGAGCCCGTGTCCAGTTCCAGGACTCTTTCCGCACGCGCGACCAGGCGCTCAACTACGCTTTCGAGCACGGCTACAATCTGATTGTTGAGCATGAAGAGGGGAAAGGACTACAGTACGATGTGCTGTACGATCCCGACCAGGTGTCCACGTCCGGCATGAACCTGGAATCAGTTGAAACAGAAGACTTTCTGGCAGAGCCCGACCCCATTAGCTGGACCAGCCTGATGGTGTCGTCGATTGTCAATCTCATCAAGTGGTTTTCTTCCGGTCTTGCAACCCTTCACCGCAGTCATGTGGTTCCGTTCAGCCGCCATGCCTCCTTTGTCGCCAGAAGGCGATACCGCGAGGTGGCACCGCGGATTCGAAGAAGCATCAACCGTCACTGGCAGGGTACGGAACGTGCGCTTCGCCGTGGCTGGCGCTCGCATTCAGACTGGATCGCAGGCGATCTTGCCCGCCGGTCCGCCGCATTCGCAACGCTGTGTCTCCGCCGCGCCGAGCCGGTTTCGCGCCAGGCCATCACGGTGACGCAGCGTTACCTTCGGGAAATGCTTCCCCTCTGCAGGCGTGCCATCGCTGCCGCTGGCCCCTATTCGCGGGACATCGTGCCGATCTGCAAGCGCGCCACAATCTCCGCAGTGAAGTGGCTCCGCGAAACGGCGGTACGGCTCGAAAACGGCGCGCGTCGCGATTGGCCTAAAATGCAAAGCTCGATTTGCCAGGCATACGGTACCCTCCGCTGGGACGGCTCCGGCCTCGACAGGAAGTCTCAGGAAGTCTTTACCAGCCTGTACCGTGGCAAAATTGAACCGGCTGTTCGGACCGCTGCCAGCAGATTCCAGTGGGCCGATATTGAGGGTTCAATTCATCACCCCAGGGGGCCCGAACCCGTTCAATTGCACTTCCCCTTTGCTTAGTTTCAGGCAGAAAAACCAAGCATAGTCTTATGCGCGGAGCACATTACTCTGCGCCTCGTTTCTTTAACATTAATAGCATTGAAAAGGTTGTCAGCGCCACGCGGCCTCCGGCTGATGCCAGGGGAGGTCGGCGCGCGCTTAGCGCCTGCATCTGATCAAAAGGTTTGGGCTTACTTGGTGGAGGAGGGGGGAGTCGAACGAATCGAACTTGCTGATGCTAAATAACTTAATTAATAATAAGATGCGTTAGATTTGCAAGATTATTCTACTTTTGGCGGATATTGACACGCGGCTGACACTGATTGCAGCAATCCAGCTTGATTTTATGGTTGCGCTTGATTTTACAATGGGAGCATGCGGCGGTGTTTGCTGAACGTGGTTGTAACTTTGGGAATCGGGGCGCTCCTTCTGGGCGCTCAGATGGCGCCCTTCCCGCCCCTACCGCAGATTAACTTGAACGAATTCCCTGCTGTGACTCGTGAACAGGTTGAAAAAGCCTACGAGGCGGTTCACGCTCACCCCCAGGACGCCGAGGCCAACGGTGAGCTTGGCATGCTGCTCGACCTTTACAATCGGCGTGAGTTCGCGGCCACCTGTTATGAGCGGGCCCATCAACTGGATCCCAAGTCGTTTCGATGGCTGTACTACCTGGGCACGCTGCGCACCGAACAAGGAGATCGCGAGGGGGCAACCGCCGCCTTCCGTGAGGCACTTCGCCTGGACCCCGGTTATCTTCCGGCGCGGCTGAAGCTGGCTGAAAACCTCCTGACTTCCGGGAACCTGGAAGAGGCCGGAAGCATGTACGAAGCGATTATCAAGGACCATCCTGGAGTGGCCGAGGCGTATTACGGTCTCGGCCGGATTCGCACTGCGAAGGGGAATCTGCAGGGGGCGGTTGAATCCTACCAGAAAGCCTGTGAACTTTTCCCGTCTTACGGTGCTGCGCATTACGCACTGGCGAGAGCCTATCGCCGGCTCAACGACCTCCAGAGGTCTGAAGAGCAACTCAAACTCCACGATGCCAACCAGACGCTTGTCCCTCCGATTCAGGACCCGCTTCGCGATGCACTGCGCGCCCTCGACCGCGGGCCGGCATCGATCCTCCAGCGAGGGATTCAACTTGAAGAGGCGGGACGAATCGAGGATTCGATCGCAGCGCACCTGGAAGCCCTCAAACTTGATCCGGGGCTGGCCCTGGCCCATTCCAATCTCATTATTCTCTACGGAAAAACGAACCAACCGGAAAAGGCAGAGGAAAACTACCGGGAAGCGATTCGCCTGAATCCCAATCTTGCGGAGGCCCACTACAATTATGGTGTGCTCCTCATGGGGCAGGGGAAAATGGCGGAAGCGGAGCAGGCCTTCCGACGTGCCTTGCAGGCTAATCCCGTTTATGCTGAAGCGTACAACAACCTGGGGGTCGTACTTGAGCGGCAGGGCAAGCTGGAGGAAGCCTTGCAATGTTTTGAAAAGGCGGTCGAGCGTCGGCCGGATTATCGTCTCGCCCACTTTCATATTGGCCGCATTCTTGCCAATCGAAAGGACTACGCCGGGGCCATCGAGCACTTCAAGAAGACCCTTACTCCGGAGGATGATTACACACCGACCTACCTTTACGCGCTGGCTGCTACCTACGCGCGCGCCGGGGACAAGCAGGACGCACTAACCTATGGGCGGAGAGCCCGGGACGCCGCAGCCTCCCACGGCCAGACGCAATTGCGCGATCGCATCGAGAGAGATCTCCAAACCCTCGATCAGGAACCATAGGTTTCCTGGCAGCCTGAGTCACACTTGAACGGGATTCAACCCGGCCCCCGAAGCATGTAAAGAAGTCCATCCAGATGCCCTATGCGAATTACTTTCTGCAAAAAAAATGGATTACGGAACCACATTTTGGAAGGTGGAAGCCCGCGCCACACAGATACAGCCTGGTCGCCTGGTAGTATTAAAAGATTTTCTTGACAATTTATTTTCGTTAGGCAGATACTGTTCACCAGTAGGCAGATTAAGCGAAATAGGGTAGTCGAGTTCATAGCGGTCATTTTCTTAACGGTTGTTCCAAAAATCAGTTCCCTTCTTAGCGGTCGTTTTCTTAACGGTCGTTCCAAAATGCAGTTCCCTTCTTAGCGGTCGTTTTTTATAACGGTCGTTCCAAAAAAGAGCAGTCCCTGGAAGTTTAACTAAAAATGAAGTTTACATTTCTGAGCGTCGCGTGCTGTCTGGGCCTAGAACTCTAAATGGAGGAGGTAAGATGGCGAAGAGACTCTTGCTGTCTTTTGCTTTGGGTGTCGGCTTCATGCTGGCACCGATTTTGGCCCAGCAGGCTAAAGGGCAAGTTCTTTACGGCTCGGTGGTTGGAACCGTAACTGACCAGACAGGCGCTGTGGTGCCTGAGGCGGCCGTGACGGTTAAGAACACCAACACGGGCCTCACGCGCGAGACAACCACGAACCCCTCGGGCTTCTACACGATCAGAAACCTGTTGGAAGGAACCTACGATCTTTCGGTAAGCAAAAGTGGGTTCAGAACATACACACAAAAGGGTGTCGGTATCTCGATCAACTCCGAAATCCGCATCGACGCCAGCTTAGAGCTGGGGGCGGTGGCCCAAACCGTTACGGTGGAGGCCAGCACAGCCACCCTGCAGACGACAACTTCGGAGGTAAAAACAAACATCGATTCGGAAGCAATGAACAACGTGCCGCTCTCCCGCTTCCGCAACTACCAGACTCTTATCAATCTCGTTCCGGGCGCCACACCGGCGCGGTTTCAGAACGCCGAGGCTGATACCCCTGAGCGCGCCCTTTCAACCAACATCAACGGCCAACAGCGTGGCGCAAACAACCAACAACTGGACGGCTCGGCAAATATCCTGGTCACGTTGCCTCACCACGCGGCGTACATCGCGCCGGTAGAAAGCATCCAGGAAGTCAACATTTCCACCGATAACTTCGATGCCGAGCAGGGATTCACTGGCGGTGCAGCAGTGAACGTGGTGACGAAGTCGGGAACCAACGAGTTCCACGGCGGAGCCTTCTGGCTTCACGACAACAGCGTCTTCCGGGCGTTCACATGGGATGAGAATCGTGCGGGTGTGGACCGAAAACCCAAAACCATCATGAACTTCGGTGGGGGGAGCCTCGGCGGACCTATTAAGAAAGACAAGCTGTTTTTCTTTGGTGACTGGGAAGGCACATTTGAGCGGGTGAACAAGACTCAACTCGCATCGGTCCCGGCGCTTGACCTCCGGGGCGGCGACTTGTCGCGTTTCCTGGGCGGCCAAATTCTCGACGCCTCGGGCAATACCATCCCGGTTCAGACCACCGAGGGGGCTACGGTTCCCTTGCAGGAAGGGATGATCTTCGATCCCTATACAGGAAACCCCGATGGCACGGGCCGTTCGGTGATTTCCTCGGGTGGGGCGATCAATGTGATTCCCGCCACGCGGCTGAATGGGCCCATGATGACACTGTTAGGTCTGGTTCCTTCCCCCAATCAGCCTGGCGCTGAAGATTTCAACAACTACTTCGTTTCCGGCACGCAGAAATTGAACCGCAACAATTTCGACGGCAAGGTCAACTGGAACCGGAATGAACGGCATCAACTCTGGTTCAAGTACAGCACCATGATTGCCAGGTTCGATAGCGCCGGGTCCACGCTAGGCGCAGCCGGCGGCGAGGACATTGGCGATGGCGGCCTGGGTGGGTGTCACACACGCACGCAGATCGCAGGTGTCGGGCAGACCTATACGGTCTCACCCACGTTCCTGGTTGACGCCACGGTCGGCTGGCAGCGATTTGGCCAGGCTTGTCAACCTCCTGACCAGCTCAGCGGCGTCAATTTCGGTTTGGACGTGCTGGGGATTCCGGGAACCAACGGCCCCGACCCCCGCGAAGCCGGCATGCCCGCGTTTTACACTTCATGGTCCGCGATGGGCAATCCGGAAGGCTGGAACCCCGCGTTCCGCAACGACCAATCGTACACCTTTAACGCCAACGCAAGCTGGATGAAGGGCAATCACGAGGTCCGGTTCGGTTTTGACTTCCGACACTACTTGATGAACCACTTCCAGCCGGAACTCGGCGAAGGGCCGCGCGGCGCCTTTTATTTCGATCCGGGCGTGACGGCACTGAACCCCGCAGCTCTCGAGGCAACGGTGGGGTTCCTGGGAGGCACTCCATCGTTTGAGAACGACCAGAACAGTCTGGCGTCGTTTCTGTTGGGGATTCCCGATGTTTCGGGAAAAAGCACCCAGTATATCAAGATGGACAGCCTGGAGAACCAGTATGCCCTCTATGTCCGTGACCGCTGGCATCTCACCCGCAAGCTCACCCTCAACCTGGGAGTGCGGTGGGAGCTCTATCCTAACCGCAGGCGCTCCGCAGGCCTGGGACTCGAATCGTATGACCCCACTACCAACGTGGCCCTGGTCGGCGGACGGGGCGGCGTTCCGCGGTACAACGGGATAAGTTTCAGCAAGAAGCTCTTCGCCCCCCGCGTCGGTTTCGCCTACCAGGTGACCCCAGACACAGTGATCCGGAGCGGCTACGGCATTACTTACCACCCGCA
>JAJXZM010000087.1 GCA_021780055.1 Acidobacteriota bacterium | reverse complement strand
CTAAATACGGTGCGGGCGACGGCAGACATCTTAAACCGCCGGAGGCCTGAGCTCCTTAACACCCGTATTGAGGCCAAGCAACTCGAGTATGAGTACCTATCGGCACTGTACGAAGGCCGGGTGTGTGCTGCGTTGCAAAAGTTCGGAAGGTGCGCAGCAAAGGGGTATTGGACAGGGGCAGCGCTCAGGAAAGAGGTCATGCGGACGGTCGGCGTGGGAACCTTGGGCGCTGAGCGCTTCACACGCCTGGCCAAGTGGCGTGGCCAGCATGGTATCGCGAGGCAGGCATGCCCGAAGGGCTCTGACAGCGGCGCTGCGCAGTAGAGACCGGATGCTTATAATGGATAACGTCCCGTTGTTTACAATCTTTACTCCCACCTACAACCGGGCCAAAACGCTGCGGCGGCCGTACGAAAGCCTGACGCGCCAGACGCTGCGGGACTTTGAATGGCTGGTGATTGACGACGGCTCAACCGACAACACACGCGAACTGGTGGAAAGCTGGCGGCGGGAAGCGAACTTTCCGGTCCGCTACGTGTACCAGGAGAATGCGAACAAGGCGGGGGCGTGGAACCGCGCGCTGGGACTTGCCCGAGGCGAGTTCTTCGTTTGTCTCGACTCCGACGACGAGTGCGTTCCGCGGGCGCTGGAGAATTTTAAGGACGTGTGGGAAAGCATCCCCGAGGGAGAGCGGGGCCGGTTTTCAGGCGTCACGGCGCTTGCACTTGACCAGAACGGTGCGCCCGTTGGGCCGGACCTGCCAACGTCACCGCTCGATTGCACTCCCCAGGAGGTAGCGTTCCGCATAAAACTCTTCCATGAGACATGGCAGTGCTACCTGGCAGAGGTCATCAGGAAATACCCTTTCGAGCTGATTCCGGGTTACCGAAACTGCCTTCCCGAAGGCACGATTATTAATCGCGTGGCCGCATCGTACATTCAAAGGCATGTGAATCAGAGGCTGCGCGTTTATCACACGGAGGATCGCGCAGACGTGGCTGAGCATCTGTCGAGCGGGCTCAGCGCCAGAGACGGCTTGAAACACGCGCCGGGAATCAGGGCCGCCCACCTGAGCCTGCTGAAGCACCAGTTCAGATGGCTTCCCTATGCGCCGCTTCGCTTCTATAAGGCGGCGGCCAACTATGTGCGGTTTTCCTGGATGCAGGGTGCATCGGCGCGAACTCAGCTTGCAGAACTGGGATCGATGCGGGCGCGGGTGCTGTGGCTGGCCGCGCTGCCGGCAGCAATCGGATTGCGACTGAACGACCGGCTGGCGAAACGCCACGCAAGACATGCAAGGGCGGATGCCCCGCTGCGGGCGCGGGTGCTTTACATCACTTATGACGGCCTGATGGAGCCGCTGGGACAGTCGCAGGTGCTGCCATATCTGCGCGCGCTGGCCGGCGAGTTTGCATTTACCATCCTGAGTTTTGAGAAGCCGCAGGACTTGCGGGACAGCCAGCGCCGGCGGCAGTTGCAGAAACAGCTTGAGACCGCGGGGATCCAGTGGATTCCCTTGCGCTACCACAAGCGGCCCAGCGTGCCCGCCACGGCGTTCGATATTGTCCATGGCATTTTGCGGGGTGCGGGGTTCGCTTTGTGGCGGCGTCCACGGGTTGTGCACGTGCGGGGATACGTGCCGGGCGTGATCGGGCTCGCCCTCAAGTGCGTGACGGGAATAAGGGTCATTTTCGATATGCGCGGCTTCTGGCCGGACGAAAAAGTGGACGGCGGCGCGTGGCGGCATGGCTCCGGCGTGTACCGGGCGGCAAAGTGGTTCGAAAAGAGATTGCTGACGCGGGCGGACGTGGTGGTTTCATTGACCCGGGCCGGCGTGGAAGCGATGCGGGAGTTCCCTTACCTGCGAGCGCGCAACACCAGGTTTGAAGTGATACCGACCTGCACGGACCTGGAGTTGTTCCGCCCCGGAGATCGAAGGAATGGCGACGCGCACCAGGGATTCGTGCTGGGATACGTGGGATCGGTGGGAACGTTTTATCTGTTTGACGAAGTTCTCGAGTGCTTCAGAGAACTGCTGAAGGAACGCCCGGACGCCCGCCTGCTGGTCCTGAACCGAGGCGATCATGATTATGTTCGGGCCAGAATCAGAGCGTGCGGCGTCCCGATTGACAGGGCGGAGTTGTGCTCCGTGGAATATCGCGAGGTTCCCGAGTGGATGCGGCGTATGGATGCCGCGGCCTTTTTTATCAAGCCGGTCTTTTCAAAGAAGAGTTCGGCCCCAACGCGCCTGGGCGAGTTTCTGGGCTGCGGAATTCCCTGCCTGGTCAACGCGGGCGTGGGCGACATGGAGCCGGTTGTTTCCCGAGAGCGCGCGGGGGTTGTGATGCGAGAGTTTTCACCCGAAGCACGCCGGGCGGCGGTCCGCGAATTGCTTGCGCTTTGCATGGAGGAGGGAACAGGGGCCCGATGTGTGGAAGCTGCGCGCCGCCACTTCTCGCTTGAACGAGGCGTGGCAGCGTATCGAAAAATCTATCTGGACATAGAAGGCCGAAGACGTGCCACCAAGGCGGCGAAACCGAATAGCCGGGTCCAGGAACTCGAGTATGACCAGGAGTTGTTAAATCGATAGTGGCAACCCTTCACGGCAGAGACTGCCCAGGTCGGACCGTCAAGGACGATGAAAATATTCTTCATTACGAAGAAGCTGGTTGGGGCCCTGCTGATGCCCCTGCAATTTTCGCTGATACTGATCGTCTTCGGCGTTGTCCTACTCTGGATGGACCGATGGCGGCGGCTAGCGAAATATCTGGTGACCGTCGGGACCGTGGCGCTTTTGCTCTTCAGCAACAGATTTGTCGGGTATCACCTTATGCACGAACTTGAATCCAGATATCCACCGCTTCTGCTGGCTCACAGAAATAACGCTTCCGGCGCGCAGAGCGGTGGTGCTGAGGGCAAAACCGGCAACGCCAGTTCAGTGCTGGGGCGAGACCCCTTTATCGTCGTTCTGAGCGGAGGCGCCAGCGACGATGCGGAGCTGCCCGTTGCCGACCGTCTCAATCCCAATTCCGCGCTTCGCGTGGTTGAGGCCGTCGAGATTTATCGGAGCCTCGCATCTTCGAATACGACCATGTCCGAAAACGATCGCGCCTCGGACAAGGGAAACCCTTCTGCGTTGGGAACGCCCCGAATCCTCCTTTCAGGTGGGCCGGCTGTCAATTCAACTGCCGAGGCCGTTCCTATGCAGAAGCTGGCTGAATTGCTGGGAGTGCCATCACACTCCATTCTCATGGAGATACGGTCGGATGACACGGCGAGCGAAGCGAAGGATATATTGCCTTTCGTCGGGCACAAACCTTTCATCCTGGTCACCTCTGCTTTCCACATGCCGCGCGCTATGGGCTTGTTCCGGCGCCTGGGAATGCAGCCCATCCCGGCCCCATCCAACTACGTGGGCCGCCGGACTTCACAGCCTCTTGCCATGAACATTCCGCCCGCCACCGCTGCGCTTGTGCAATCAGAAGTGGCCTGGCACGAGAGGCTGGGCATGATCTGGGAACATCTCCGGGGGCAGTTGTGACAACAGTTCAGCGGCAACACCCTGACTCCGGAAGCTTGAACAGGATCGCGGACTTTTAACGATGTGCGGAATAGCAGGCTTTCTCTCCGAGAAGAGTGAATTCGGCGCGGGCGGTTTTGAGGGAACCGTGCGACGGATGGCACAAGCCTTGCGCCATCGGGGGCCGGACGATGGCGGCGAGTGGGTGGATGATCACGCCGGAATTGCACTGGGCTTCCGGCGCCTCGCAATTCTTGATGTTTCCCCGCGTGGACACCAGCCGATGTTCTCTGAGGACGGGCGATACGTGATTGTCTTTAATGGCGAGATTTATAACTTCCGTGAGTTGCGGGCGCGGTTGGAAGGGCTCGGTCACAAGTTTTCTTCCGGCACAGACACGGAAGTGATCCTGGCAGCTGCCGTTGCCTGGGGGGCTAGCGAAGTGCCTGTCCGCCTCCAGGGGATGTTTGCCTATGCGCTGTGGGACCGGCAGCAACGGGTGCTTCACCTGGCGCGCGACCGGGTTGGAATCAAGCCCCTCTACTACGGGTGGAGCGGGGAAACATTTCTGTTTGGGTCAGAGTTGCAGGCACTGGAGCAGTTCCCGGGCTTTGATGGGACGATCAATCAGGAAGCGCTGGAATTGTACCTGGATTTCGGCTATGTCCCAACACCGCTGAGTATCTATAAAGGAATTCGAAAATTGCTGCCGGGAAGCGCCTTGCAAGTGCAGGCGGAAAAGAACGCGGCTGAGCCCGTGAAGTATTGGGATCTTTCATCGGCTTTTGGGGCAGCGCGATGGAGCGGAAGCGAGCAGGAGGCTACCGAGCGGCTGGAGCAGGAGCTCGAATCAGCCGTGGAACGCCACATGATTTCTGACGTTCCATTAGGGGCACTGCTTTCAGGAGGAATCGATTCCTCCGCCGTGGTTGCAATGATGTGCGCGAAGGCTCGAGGCCGGGTGAAAACATTCTCTATTGGTTTTGCGGAAAAAGGGTTCGACGAATCGCCACATGCGCGGGATGTTGCGCGGTACCTGGGCACCGAACACATTGAGATGATTCTGCGCCCGCAGGATGCGCTCGACGTGATTCCGCAACTGCCAGAAATTTATGACGAGCCCTTTGCGGATTCTTCACAGATTCCAACCTTCCTGGTTTCCCGCCTGGCCCGGACGCAGGTTACCGTAGCGCTGACAGGCGACGGCGGTGATGAACTTTTCGGAGGATATAATCGATACCTCTATGCGCCCAAGATCTGGCGAGCGGTAACCATTGTTCCAGCAGCCGTGAGGAGCACGGCAGCGGGCGCACTGACGGCGACTGTTATGGCGATGCGCCGGCACGGATTGGCCGGACTCGCTGCTGATAAGGCAGTGAAGGCAGCGAGTGCGCTGCGAACCTCATCGCTGAGAGGAATCTATTGGAGCCTTTGCCACACTCAATACCGGGCGAACGGGACCCACCACCCGATGGAAGATGAGTTCAAGGTCCAAAGGGCCGGCGAGCCGGTAACAGACCTCATGTACATGGACATTCTCACCTACTTGCCTGATGACATCCTGACCAAAGTGGATCGGGCCAGTATGGCCGTGAGCCTCGAGGCGCGCGTTCCGCTGCTGGACGACGAACTCATTCGTTTCGCCGCGTCGCTGCCACTGAAGCTGAAAATCCGAGGCGGACAAACAAAGTGGCTTCTCCGCCAGGTATTGTACAAGCATGTCCCTCGCGCGATGATCGAAAGGCCGAAGGCGGGATTTGCAATCCCGCTTGCAACATGGTTACGGGGACCACTTTCTGAGTGGGCCGAGGAATTGCTCGGCGAACAAGCTCTTCGCGACCAGGACCTTCTTAGTTCTGACTCGGTACGCCGTGATTGGACCGAATTCCGCACAGGAAACCAGGCCAATCACCACCGGATTTGGGCTTTGCTTATGTTCCAGGCGTGGCTCAGGCGGCAGCCCAAACCTCCATCGCCGGCGAGTGAGCATTCCTGGAAACCCGGCGAAGCGCTCGCACCAATCTAACCACACACTATGCGTAACACGCAGGCAGGTACGTTAAACCCGCGATTGCAGCTTATCGGGCTCGCTCTGGCCGGTGTTGTTTTCAGCTACATGGTCGTGTGGTTGATCGCCCACATGGGTATGTTCGGGCGGAACATTCCCAATCCGGACATCGTGAGCGATTACGTACGCGGTTGGATCTGGGCGATTGGGCTCGCCGTGTTTCTGGCTGTTCTTCCCATCCAGGAGAACGGGCAGCTTCTGAACCTGTGGCTGGCGAAAGTCGCTGTCGACCTGGGCTTTATGCTGGTTTATGAATGGCATTATCCCCTCGATGCCTATTGGTACTTCAGGATGGGCGTCTGGGGCCCGCACGGCTCGCTGTTGCCTGTGTTGGGAGATGGCACAAAAACAATCCTGCGTTTCTCGGCTATTGTGGCTGGCATGGTGGGGCCCAGTTACCACGCCATGAAAATCACTTATTCCTTTATCGGTTTGTGGGGATGTTTCTGTTTCTACCGCGCCGCCTGCCATTACCTGAGAAGCCGGGAAACATGGCTCCTCTACCTGGTTGGTTTCACGCCCACTGTGCTGTTCTGGTCCTCGATCCTGGGAAAAGACCCGGTGATTTTTTTCGGGGCTGGTCTTTATGCCTTGGGCGCCGTAGGCTGGCTGCGCACGGGCCGAACACGTTATGCTCTGCCCCTGGCCTGTGGAGTTCTGATTGCCATGTTCATCCGCGAGTGGTACGGCGTGATTATGATAGCCCCTCTCTTGTTTGTGGTGGGGCCGCGCCTCCGCCATCCCATCCAGCGCATCCTCTGCGTAGCCGGCGGGCTGGCGGGGATGGCGTACGCCTTTTCGATCTTTCAAAGCCAGTTCATGGCCGAGGGCACCTCAAGCATCGTACCGACGACAAACGCAATCGTGGGCAGCGTGGCCCACGGCGGCAGTGGCCAGAGCTTCCAGGCGTTCCATTCCTTCAGTTCCATGGTTTTGTTCTGGCCGTGGGGTGTTTTCACCGCAATGTTCAGGCCGATGCTGTGGGATGTTCGTAACGCCTTTATGGCAATCTCCGCACTGGAATGCACCGTTCTGCTGATTCTGGTGATTTCCGCGGTGAAACACTGGCATTTTCGCAGGTTGCAAGATCCTGCATTGTCCTGGGCGCTGGCCTACCTTATATGCTGGGCATCTCTCTACGGGTTTGCGGGATACGCTAACCTCGGCATGTCGGTGCGGGAGCGCCTGGAAGAGATGCCTATCATCGTCATGCTTGCGCTGCTTCTGGGAACGAGGCGCGGTCGCAGTTATCTGGATGGCGGCGGGGAAGTGGATTCCTGAATGGGCAGCGGCTCCCTCAACAACGCCGATGCGGCAACTGTGGCCGGATTTGGAAAGGAATGGACTCGTTTCACGCAAGAAGCTCTAGGCCTGGAGGAAGGCAAGGAAATTTTCCAGCAGTACTTTTCCATTTTTCCCTGGGATATCCTGCCGAAAGGTGGAGGCTGTGGCGCGGACATCGGCTGCGGAAGCGGAAGGTGGGCGAGGGCAGTGGCCCCAAGGGTAAGGGAGCTCCATCTTGTCGATGCGAGTAGTGAAGCACTGAAAGTGGCGCGGACGAACCTGTCGAGTCTGCAGAACGTGAGTTTCCATCATGCGAGCGTCGGCGAGCTGCCTTTTGAACACCAGAGTCTGGATTTTGCGTACTCGCTGGGCGTGCTTCACCATATTCCCGACCCGGAGGCCGGTCTCAGGGCCATCGGCTCAATCCTGAAACCCGGCGCTCCCTTTCTGTTGTATCTGTACTACGCGTTCGATAACAGGCCAGCATGGTATCGCTGGTTGTGGCGCCTGAGTGATCTTGCGAGACGTGCGCTTTCGCGCCAACCGCAACTGTTGAAAGTCGCGATAGCGGAATTGGCAGCCCTTTGTGTTTACTGGCCGCTGGCGCGAATGGCAGGGCTCTTCGCCCGCTTGGGAGTGGAAATCGAAAACTGGCCCTTGGCCTACTACAGGAACCGCTCGTTTTACGTTATGCGTACCGATGCGCTGGACAGGCTAGGCACGCAGCTCGAGCAACGATTCACACGCCACCAGATTGCAGGAATGCTCAAGCGCGCCGGATTTGGCAAGTTACGGTTTTCTGAAGGCCCACCCTTTTGGTGTGCGGTTGGCCTGAAAAGAGCCGGAGTCTAGGCTTCCAGCCCTGAAGCATTGATCCGCATCTGGCACAGGTTCCTTTTGCGTCGCACAAAAACTTTATAGAGTCATGGCCGAATCTCCCCATATTCGTGTGCTGGGCTTATGCCTTGCTCCGCTGAATCAATCTCCGGGGCAGCGTTTTCGGATCGAGCAATGGACTCCCGGGCTACGAGCTTTGGGAGTGCACCTTGAATTTGAGCCCTTCATGTCCACGGAACTCAACACCATTCTTTACCGGCCCGGAAATTACGGCAGGAAGGCAGCTTTGATTGGCGGGGCGATGTTACACCGCGCCAAGTGCCTGCGGCACGTCAGAGAATTTGACCTTGTGTATGTGCAGCGGGAGACGGCTCTCGTGGGGCCGGCATTCTTCGAACGCTGGATGCGGTTCATGGGGGTTCCAT
>JAJXZM010000063.1 GCA_021780055.1 Acidobacteriota bacterium | reverse complement strand
CCGCCGGGTCCCAAATTCCAGCACAGTACGCCCCGCGGCGGCGCGGACCACTCGCGAGGCTTTTGAAGCGACGAGCGTTTCAAAGTTGATCACCGAAAGCAGATAGGTTTCAACAATCTGCGCCTCTGCAACCGGGGCGGTCACCTGCAGGATGGGTTCCTCGGCAAATACTACAGTTCCTTCGGGAACGCCAACAACATCTCCGGTAAAGCGGAAACGTTTGAGGTAGTCGAAGAAATCGTCCGGCACGGTGCGGAAGACCGGCAGGCTGCGAAGATACCGGAGGTCATCGTCTGAAAACTGCAAATTCTGGAGGTAATCGAGCGCATCGTCGATGCCCGCCGCTATCAGGTAGGACCGCTCGGCGGGCAGGGAACGGACGAACAACTCGAAGGTGGCGTGGAAGTCCATGCCGTGCTCGAAATAGCCGGCTGCCATCGTCAGTTCGTAGAGGTCAACCAGTAAAGCCCGGCTGCTTCGCGATTCCTGCATTCCCCATCCTTGTTGAGGCTGCGGTCCAAGAGGATTAACCCTAAGCCCCAGTATGGTTTCCACGCCAGGTGATGTCAAGGCAACAGGGAGTGATAGCCATGCGGCGGAGGGGACAACCCCCCGCGCAGGGCGGAATTATCCTGGGAATTAAAATCGTTGCTGCGAGGGCTGGGCCATTGCCGTCGGAGAGGTCAGATAATATCCAGGCCAAAAGTCGCGCGGGGAATCGGTGCCCTGTATTCCCAGTCGGAAACGGGAGCCACCTTGTAGCGGTAGAGCTTGCAAAGTTCGCATACCTGGGCCACAAGATAGGAGCTTTCCTGGTCCTGCCATTGATGCTTGCAGTTCCCCGCCTGGGGTTTCGCAATCTTGGACGCATCGAACCTGATTTCCATTGTCTTGACCTTTTTCCTGACGTTCGTCGGCCTGTTCAGCCACTACAAGCGATGCATCGAGCCCGAAGATCAGTTGTCCGAGTTTGCCCTGATCATTACGACTCCGTGGCGGGGCACCTGGGCTGTGTAACTTCCCTTGAAGTTTCCCAGGTCTTTTCTCTCCCAGAGGTCGCGGACCGAGACCGTGCCGTTGAGTCCGATGTCTTTAAAATGGACGGTGACCGGCATCGTGGATTCGCCTGCGTTGAACAGCCCCACGGCTGTGCTGCCTCCGGCCAGCGGCTTTACCCACACCTGTAACGGGCCTTCTTCAGACAAACGGTAGCCCTCGGTCCCGGCGGGGTCCTGATCGACGGCTACGACCTCCGGGTTGGTCAGGATGGCGAGAGTTTCCTGGGACATGGTGCTTAGATCATTTCCGGAAATCAGCGGCGCCGCCAGAATGCACCACAGGCTCATGTGGGTGCGGTACTCGTCGGCGTTCATGCGGCCGTTGCCCACTTCGAGCATGTCGGGATCGTTCCAATGACCTGGGCCTGCAAATTTGGCCAGGCCTTCCTGCCCAAACCCGATGAAAGCCATGCGCGTGTAATTGTCGCTGATGTCGTCTGTGGTCCGCCACAGATTGGCGCCCACCGAAGGTCCCCATTGCCACACGCGGTCCATTCCGTACTGGCACAAGCTGTAGACGATGGGCCGGCCTGTAGCCACCAGTGCATCGTGCATTTTCTTGTAAACGGCCGGCATTTCAGAGGGTTTGTAAACCTGGCGTGCGCTGCACCAGTCGTACTTCAGATAATCTACGCCCCAGGAGGCATAGGTTTCAGCGTCCTGCTTCTCATGCTGGTAGCTGCCCGCGTACCCGGCACAGGTCTTGGGCCCCGGAGAGGAATAAATGCCGAATTTCAGGCCCAGGCTGTGGATGTAATCGCCCAGCGCCTTCATGTCCGGGAAACGGTCGTTCGGGTGGATGGAACCTTTGGCGTCACGCTTGCCCTGCCAGCAGTCGTCGATATTGACGTATTCATAGCCGGCGGCCTTCATGCCGTTGGTGGCCATGGCGCGGGCCTGTGCACGCACGATGGCGTCGCTCACTTTGCAGCCGTAATGGTTCCAACTGTTCCAGCCCATGGGAGGAGTCGCGGCCAGTTCCTGAGCGCGCGCGGCAGGGGCTCCGAAGCCGGCAACCAGGGCCAGCAATGCCAGCGATACAATTCCACACCACAGCTTCCGCTTCTTCGCCATCTGACTGCTCCTTCTCATTGGGAAATCAGCGCATGTTAAAGACAGCAAGTGTACTACCCGGGCCCCCGAATGTCTATAAGTGGTCAGCTAATAGTGAGCGGAGAACACTTGCTTCGCTGAGCCAGGGCACGGCATGTGGACGCAATCGGAATTACCGCCGTGCTTCTTCCACCGTGATCTGGTTGTGGGCGCCTTTGGACTTGTTCACGATGGCCTGCGTCATGGGGCCCTTGAAGGTGTTCTTGCTCAAAGTGATGAAGTCCGTCTTTGGCCCGATGTAGATTCCGACAAGCTGCGGCGCTTTACCCTTTGCTTTAGCGGCGCCGATCGTGTTGTCTATAAAGCTCACCTCGTGGACCATGCCCCCGATGTGGATATTCTCGCCGAGCTTTTGTTTCCGGCCGTTGTCGGCGATGGTGTTGCGCTCAAATGTGTTGCGGTCGGGTGAGTTGGACCTGTTCTCGTCGCGGAAATTGATGCCGGCGCGGCCGTTGCCGGTTGAAGTGTTGTCCACGAACAGGTTGTCAGAATCTTTGTGGCCCAGTGAAATTCCGTCGCGCCCGTTGTCCCAACTTCGGTTGTTTGAGTAGCGGGCGTGCTGGACACGCCAGCAGAGGTAGAGACCATCCTCGCCGTTCTCATGGGCCTGGTTGTTCTCCACCACGCCGTGGAGCGCGCCCGTTCCCAGGTGAATGCCCAGGTAGGCGTTGTTGTAGGAGTCACAATGCTCCACGACTGGGCTCTCAACAAATTGCAGGCTGATGCCGTCGCCGGGATAATTGCGCGCCACCACGTTGCGTACGGTCATCTGCTTTGAGTGGAAAAAATAAACGGCGCCCGTCTGGCAGCCGTCGAGGATGCCGCTGCCTTCGCGGCTGCCGTCTGCGGTCAGGTCTTCGACCTTGGCGTCCCTCACTTCAAAACCGGCAATCAGCGGGAAGGTGTTGAAGACTTCGCCATCCAGTTCCACATGGTAGTCCATTTGCAAAAAGTGGTTGAAGTAGAGCGTATTGCCGTCAATGCGCGTGATAGTGCGAACGCTGGGCGTCCAGCCACTGCGCTGTTCCTTGTCAACTACGGTCACGCCCATGCCGGTGCGGAAGCCGCTTGCGTCCGAGACGGTGGCCTTGTACTCGCCGTAGTCGGCATCGACGGTCAGCTTGCTTTGCACGCCAGGAGCTTTCTGCAGGATGGTCTTGTCGGGGCCTTCGCCGCGCAGTGTGATGTGGCTGGCCATGCGCACGGAGTTCGCGAGCGTGTAGGTGCCGGCTTTAATCAACACCGTGCCGCCTCCGGCAGCCGCCACACGGTCAACGGCCTTCTGGATGGCGATATTGTCTGTACCGATCACGTCCGCGTTTGCAGGGCCGACAGTTACGGTCATCATTCCAGGCTCCCGTTTCATGCCTTGGTGTGAACAGGCCACGGCCAGAATTGACAAACCAGCCAGCAGCAGCCACAGGCGCAAACTCTTGATGGATGGAACACGCATAAGCCACTTCCCGTTCAGAGAAAATTGAGATGCACTTGTTGCCGAAGTTTAGCACAGGAGGAAAATTGTGGCGGGGATTTCCAATATTTAGTGTTTGCGCCAAAGGTCAATCCGCCAACGCAGGCACAGGTGTTACATCAAAGTGTTTCCTCCTGAGCCGGCTGCCCAGCAGGAGCATCAGCGCTACGGCGGAGGCCATGCTGGCAAGGCTGTCGGTGAGCAGCAGGCCATGCACGCCAAAGTGTTTGAAGCCTTGTCCATCAGCCCAGGTCATGTAATCAATCGCGAAATTCGTGGCCGCGGCAAAAAGTCCCAGTTGAGTGCTGGCGACGGGACTATCCTGCCCAACCAGTTGATAGCCGAGCGCGTTGAAGGCCGCATATGTGACTCCGGCGAGACCGTTGTAGGTCAAAGCTCCCAGTACAAAGACCAAAGGTGTGTGCGGAGAGACTGCCATCGCTAAAGAGACGAAGCTCGTGATGAGGCCTGCACCAAGGTAGAGATAGCCTCGGGAAAAGCGGTTTGCGGCGTAACCGCCCAGAAGCGATCCCAGCGAAGCGGTAATGGCGCACCCGGCGCCCGTCACCCAGATCACCGTCGACGTGCTGGTGTAAAAGTCATTACCCATGCCGGAGAAGAGGTTGATGGCGGCCTCCGCGCTGGCCGGAACCAGGAATAGGCAAAACCCGATCAACACTTCCTTGGTTTTGCAAGCCCGCCAGGTGGCCTTCATGGCATCGGTAAAGATCTGCCGGAATCGGAATGACGACCTGGCCGCTTCCGGAAAGAGAAGAATCGGGATGGTGCCCAGCAGGATGCAGGCGGCAAGCCCCATCCCAAGCCAGTGCAGGGCGATGTGCGGCACCAGAGACATTATCGCCAGCGAACCCAGCGCGCCGCCCCCCAGGTTGGCCACGTTGGTCCACCCGCTCACGGACCCGCGAAGATGGTCGGGTGTGAATTGCGCGGTCCACCCGGAAACTGCTCCGGAATAGAGCACGATTGAAAGTTCGGCCACAAGCAGAAGCGCAGTTGTCGGCCCCAGCCGCGTCGGCGAGAGGACAAACAATGCCATCGCCAAACAGACCGCCGCGCTGGCGGCCGTAATCCAGGCGTAGGCGCGGCGCGTGAGCCCCGTGTCTATGAGGGGTTGCAGCAGGAATCCCCAGAAAGTGGGCGTCATCACCGTGGCGCTGATGGCTGCCACCTTGTCGAGATGCACGCCCAAGTGCGTCAAAAGAAAAGGCAGGGCGGTGATGGTGAAACCCACTACCAGACCAAAAGGAAATACAGCCAGACCCACAATCCATGCTGGCGGCATTTTCTTGTGAGCCACTTGATGCTCTGAATTGTCTGGCAAAAATCCCTCCAAAATGAATGCGCTGTTGAATCGGGAGGTTTGGCCTGCCCCAATACGCCGACTCATCTTAGTCTGAGTGGGCAAACATCGCCAAAGGTTTTCTCGGCACGAGCAGATGGCTCGGGGACGGTCTGCCGGGTGAGAGGGTCGTGGACGGGTGTATCATGATGTAAACAGGAGGATGGGCTTGAAAGCTGTGCACGCAGCCAAAGGAAGTCTGCATCCGTCTAGAAAGCCCCCTTTCATCCTGCCAGGAAGGACTTTCGGCACGTTTGCCGCCATCGTGCTTATTTCCTGTTTATGGGCTGGCGCGCAGCAGGCTCCACGCCGCCAGTTCAGCGTGCAGGTTGAGACGCAACTGGTACAGGTACACGTGCGGGTTGTGGGGCGCGATGGCAAACCTGTCACCGGTCTGAATAAGAAGGATTTTTCCATCAAGGCGAATGGCCACCGGCAGCAGGTTTCGGTGCTGGATTATGTTTCCGCCCCGGCCGCTGTTCAGGAATCCAACCAGACGGCCCCAAACACCGCGGTCCGTGAAAACATTCAACCTCAGACGCCCGGCCGGCACGTCTGGATTTATGTTGACACTGAAGTTGACAGCGATGAAGTCTCGCAGGCTTATCAGGCCATCAAGAAGTTTCTGTCGAGCGAGTTGCAGCCTGGATTCATGGTTTCGCTTGACGGCCTGCCGTTTACCGATGACCGGGCGCGGTTGCTGGCGACGCTTGAGAAAATGCGCCAGGGACCCTTCGGGCATTTGCCGGATGTCCCGCCGCTGATCAATTCCACGCTCGATATGGAGAAGCAGGCGGATTACGAATGGCTGCTCTATTCGGCGCTGCTTTACGGAGGTTCCTTATCACCTCCTGTGGGTTTTGCGCGCATGACCATACGGCAGGGAATGACGCAGGGCGGCGGTGGGGCCGTTGCGATGCAACAGGACGAATTGAAACAGGAAATGCAAACGACCGAGCAGGAGATGTCATTCTATGTGCGGTCCGCCCTGTTTCGTTATCTGGACATCATTTACCGCATGGAGGCCCTTCAGGGCCAAAAAGCGGTCGTGATTTTCCGCTCCGGACTGCGGATGGACCCTGACAACGTTGCGCTTTTGCGCCGAGCTGCCGCAGATGCCATGCGGCACCAGATCGTTTTTTATACCGTGGATACGCGGGGTCTTTACACGATCGATCCCTCCACCAACCAGGCAAAGCTTCTGCGCTACGGGGTACCCATTCCTTTTTGGGCTGTACAGAGTTCTGTAGCGTTCCTTCGCGCACTGGATGATTATGAACGAACCGATGAAGTGGTCCGCGGGCGCGAGGAAGGATTGACGGACGTTGCCCTGCTTACCGGTGGCAAGGCCGTTACCAACACCAACGATCTGAACACCGTGTTCAAAGGCGTGCTGGAAGACTCGAGCGGCTATTACGTGGTCGGCTTTTATCCTACGGACAAACGGCAGTCCGGGCGATTCCGGCGGATCAAGGTTTCGGTTGACGTGCCCGGGGTCAAGGTGTACGCGCCGAAGGGCTACTACGAGCCGCTGCCCTTCAAGGAGCTCTCAAAACGAGAGAAAGAGATTGTTTTGTGGCAGGCGCTGCAGTCTGAGATGCCGCGGGACTTGCCCGTTTCTGCCAGCGTCAACGTTTTTCGAGGAGAGAACGGTGAGCCTGTTGCGGTTGTCAGCACAGGGGTAAGGTTGGGCGCTCTTTCTGCCAAACGGGAGAAGAATGCCGCAGAAGTCCAAATGACCGAACTGGCGGAAATCGGAGCGGTCGGCGGGGGGACCCTGCCCGCCTACTACGGCCAGACGGCCACTGTGACTGTCGCAAATTGCGTTTACAGCCAGCCGAGCCCCAGTTCGGATGAATTTGTGACGTTCACTACGCAGGTGCCTGTTACACCGGGAAAACACATTTACAAGGTGGTGTTCCGCGATGATTCCACCGGCAAGCTGGGGGCCGAGGAAGTCCAATTCGAGGCAGGGGTTTTTGGGCCGGCGCCTGCGGTGAGCAGCCTGATGGTGACGCACCATGTTGCTCCAATCCCGGCTGATACGCCTGCCGGGAAGATGAAGGCCCGGTCCCGAAAGGAACCTGGACTGCTCCAGGCTGGCGACTTGAAGTTTGTTCCGCAGCCGGAAGCGACATTTCAAGCTGGCGACAAAATCTATTTCCTCTATAAGCTTTACAACCCGGGTTCATACAACTTTGACGCTTTGGCGGCCTCCGCGCGGACCGTCCTCCTGTTCAACGCCATTGCGATACGGCAATTCAACATCAACTGGAGAATCCTTCCCGAACCGAATGAGAAGATGGTTGATCTGATTGGCACGCTTGACACCAGCAACTTCGCCGCGGGTGATTACCGGGTTGTCCAATCCGTACCCATAGAATGCGGAACTGGAGGCAAACTTGGTGTCGACTTCACACTGACGGCGAATCCTCAGTAGAGCACGGCGGAAGCGGCTTTCAATCCCATCGCTTCACATTGCGGTAGTCGTTCAGATTCAGTGTTTTGGCCATGTTAAACCGTCCAGCCGGACGCTATTGCTTTTAGCTCCTTTATTAGATTGACTTCGGCTTACGCTGTGCTACTATGCAATTGACTGAGAAAACTAGAGTGTTTTCGCGAAAAGGAGGCATCGGCGGCTGTTCCGGGTTCTTCCTTAAGCGTTACCTGGTGGGATTCCTTAGGGGCGACTCCTACGCGGAAGAGCTTGGTTTTGCAGGAAGCTCAAGCTTCTCATCAGACATCCACACGAAGTTCAATTTCTTTCTCTACTGCTACGACCTAATCTGATTCCTGATCTGGTTCTCAACTCGATCTCGAGACAACTGAGATACGGCCGCTCACACAAGGTTCTGGGTGTTGACTGTGGGGCTCGAAAAAGGCCTTTTCGCATCAGGCAGGCAAAGTCAGACTATGCCCCGGTCTGGGTTCCATGCGACCGGGGGAGATTGCGGAGGGTCATATGGCATTTCGTCTCAGTGTACAAAAGCAGACCGAACAGAGGGCCCTTATGGCCAGAAGCAACGTCCTTGTCGTTGACGACGATCCGGGTGACCTGGTGTACTACCGGACCGTCCTTCAGCGCGCGGGATGCTCAGTGGTCACGTGCAGCACTTACGATGAGGCGCTGGAC
>JAJXZM010000161.1 GCA_021780055.1 Acidobacteriota bacterium | reverse complement strand
TACCGTTTCGTCCGTCGAGCCGGAATCGACCACAAGAATTTCGTCGGCGCAATCGAGCGACCGGATGGCGCGGGCGATGTTGGCGGCCTCGTTGTGCGTAATGATGGTGGCGGAAATGGGTGGCATCGTAACGCTTCAAATTGACTTCGGGCCGGTCGCCCCGGACCCCGATTTTGCCCCGGCGTTCGTCTTCGGCTGGCTGTTCTAGACTTTGGTGACTGAACAACCAGCGGGAGACGAAGGATTCGCTGCCGAAATCATGCCATTTGGGCGCCCGTCTGGCGACGCTTCTTAAGCCTGACGGGTCTTGATCCCCGTCAAAAACAGGTCGCGATACTTTTCGGGCAGAGCACAAGGGCGGCCTTCGCGGTTGACAATCACATGCGTCGTTTCGCCCTCGGCGAGCAGAACGTTGTCCGACTGTCGAATGATTTCGTAGCCAAAAACCAGGACACGCCGCCTGGCCGCGCGCAGGCATGTCCTGACGACAATTTCATCGTCGTAGTGTGCGGACGCTTTATATCGGCAACTGGCCTCTGCCACGATGATGCAGAGCCCGTCATCGCGCTCCATGTCGCGGTATTCAAAACCGTGCTGGCGGCAGAATTCTGTCCGTCCGATTTCAAACCAGACCATGTAGTTGGCGTAGTACACGACGCCCATCTGGTCCGTTTCGGCGTAGCGAACCCGCAGAGTCGTTGAAGCCCATTCGGTTGGAAATTCTGTCGTCATGAATGATAACCTGCCCTCAGCGTATTTATTCGGAGTGCTATTTCAGCCGGGCCCCTGTTCGTTGAGATGTCCGATGCTCGCACAGTTAATCGTTACAATAGAATCAATTATGCCGATTGTCTCAGGCGTTACATGAGGGGGCCTCCGGCGTCATCGACCGGATACTGTATGACGCGCTGAAGGGAACGGCAAAAGCCTTTGTAAACCGGATCAATAAAGTTGCGAAAGGTGAGATTGCCTTCCATATTCAACGAGTCGTCCGGCGTTCGCCCCTGCTCAATGGTGTCAAAAAACTCCGCAGCGTTGGGCCATGTCAGGGTCATATCCGGCACGCGAGCCGGTCTGCGGTCAAAACGGACTTTGCCACGGTCCAGGGTGATCGTCCACTCAAAACTCCAGTCTTCCAGCATCCAAACCGTCGTGACGTGCGCCTCGCGGATGTGCTGCCGCACGGTCCGGTCGCGGCCCGCTAGTACAAACGCCTGCTGGATTAGCCGGCGCGCTGCTCGCTTTGAAATGGAAGGTCGGTCAGGCATGTGTAAATAAGAGAATATACCAGAAGCACGTAACGAATGAGGAGTGCGATTTGTTATTTCGGCCGACGGGCCCGGTCTTCAAGCATATAGCAAAATGCGCCCGTACGTATTTTCGGGTGTATACTACCTCCCTTCCAGGAGGCCCGAAATGGCAGTCCCCACCAGTTCACGCCGAACTTTCTTAAAGACAACTCTTGCAGGCGCCACAGCGGCATTAGGAGATCTGAACGGTCTTGCAAGGGCGGCAGATGCGGCTCCGCCGGCAGTATCTACTGAAGCCGCACCAGGCGCGGCTCAATCCGGCGGGCCGGCTCCAGCCAACCCGGGCGAGTACACACGCGGGATTGGAGTATACCCCGGCGACCCGCGCGAAGACTTTGCGCCCATTCTGGTGGCCGACCATTCAAACAGTTACAGGAACCTGGCCTTGCTGCGCCCGGCGTATCACTCCAGCAGTTACGACTACAACCTGACGGCACAGCTTGTGACCGATGGCATCAGGGACACGCGCCCACCCATGTGGGTGGAGACTTCGGCGAGTTTCACCGGAATCTTCTCAAAAGAAGAGCGGGAGTTTTTCCTGGATCACAATCCCACAAGCACGGTCAGTTTGATGGGAGCCCGCCCGTGGGTGCAGGTTCGGGTGGCTGGCGGAGAGAACGTCCCGAAAGTTGACCGGATTGATCTGCTGGTTGTTCTGACTGCGCGGAACGTGAAACCTGCCGACGTTGGCTTCGAAGTTTCTGTTTCCGACGATGGGAGGATCTGGAAGAAAACAGGCACGATCCGTGGCCCGAAACTCGCTTCGCGTGCTGGACTTCCGCCTGAGTTTGCGCGCGGCGGTTACCTGTTCAGGCCGTCTATTCCGCTCGACGCTCCCGTACAAAGCCGTTACTACCGCATTGAATGCATTGTTTATGGGTTGCCGGAGTTTTCTTTCGGCGTGAAGTGGGGAATGAGCGTTGTTACGTTTTACAACAATGGCCAGCGGGTGGAAATTGGAGGCCCTTACAACTTCACCAGCGCCTGGATGAGCGGTGGGATGGGGGAAGAGTGGGTTTACGTCGATCTGGGATCGGCCTGCGACTTCGATCGCGTAGCGCTTTACTGGATTGCGAAGGCGGCAGAAGGTTCTATTCAGGTTTCCGACGACGCTGAAAACTGGCAGACCCTTCAGGCTCTACCCGGGGGAGCAAGTCTGACCGACGATATCCGGCTCGCGCAGCCGGCACGTGGAAGATTTGTGCGTGTGTTGATGACGCGCCCCACATCGGCCGACGGTTACATTCTGAGTGAGATGGAAGTCCACGGGCGTGGCGGGTATATCCCCGAGCCCAAGCCTGCGGCGCCGATTAAGGCTGAGGGAAATCTGAGGCTTTCAGGAGGGAATTGGCGGCTGCAACGGGATTCGCTGGTAGCGGCAGAGGGCGAAAACATTTCAAAGTCCGGGTTTGATGATAAAGGTTGGATTGTTGCCACTGTACCTGGCACTGTGCTCACCTCATATTTAAACGTGGGCGCGATACCTGATCCAAATTACGGCCAGAACCAGTTGTACATTTCGGATTCATTTTTCTACGCCGACTTCTGGTACCGGACGGAGTTTGTTGCGCCACAGCTTTCCCGCGAACAGCTTGCCTGGCTGAATTTCGACGGTATCAACTGGAAAGCCGACGTCTTCCTGAACGGTGAGAAGATCGGTCGCATCGAAGGCGGCTTCATGCGTGGCCGGTTTGACGTTACAAAGCAACTGGCCCCCGGGCAAACCAACGCGCTTGCGGTCCGAATCTTCAAGAATGACACGCCGGGAAGCGTGAAGCAGAAGACCTATGCTTCGGCGGGCCACAATGGCGGGGCGTTGGGGCTCGACAATCCCACTTTTCATGCTTCAGTTGGGTGGGACTGGATCTCAACTATCCGCGGTCGGAACACTGGCATCTGGAATGAAGTCTCTTTTAGCACCAGCGGGCCCGTCACGATTCAAAACCCGTACGTGACCACCACATTGCCGGTGCCTGCGACATCAAGCGCCGACATCGGGATTCAAGTTGAACTTTTGAATCATGACCCGAAGCCGTTGAATGGGAAGCTGCTCGGCAGCATCGGTGAAATAAAGTTTGAACAGGACGTCAGGCTCGAAGCTTCGGGCAGCACAAAGCTCAAGCTGGATCCATCCACGCACCCGGAACTGCGACTACAGAATCCCAGACTCTGGTGGCCGGCGGGATACGGCGAGCCAAACCTTTATGACCTGAAACTGGAGTTTGAGGGGCCGCACAAGAAGATCTCGGACACGAAATCGCTGAAAGTTGGCGTCCGGCAGATGGCCTACAGCAAAGAAGGCGGCAAGCTGCGGATCTGGGTCAACGGTCGGCGCTTCATCCCGAAGGGCGGCAACTGGGGATTCAGCGAATCAATGCTGCTCTACCGTGACCGGGAATATGACGTGGCTGTCGGCTACCACGCCGATATGCACTTCAACATGATTCGCAACTGGGTGGGCCAGACCGGCCACGACGCTTTTTATGAAGCTTGCGACCGGCACGGTGTGATGGTTTGGCAGGACTTCTGGCTGGCGAACCCCTGGGACGGTCCAGACCCTGAAGACGACAGCATGTTCCTGCGCAACGCGAAGGATTTTGTCCTGAGAATTCGAAATCATCCTTCCATGGGTTTGTACTGCGGGCGCAATGAGGGCGACCCGCCACCGCGCCTTGAGGAAGGGCTGACCAGCATGCTCGCAGAACTGCATCCGGGTTTGCTGTACTTCCCCAACTCGGCTGAAGGCATCGTCAGCGGCCACGGTCCTTACACCGCAATGCCGCTCACCTATTACTTCGGTCCGGGGGCCAATACCACGCTTCACAGCGAGCGCGGCATGCAAAACATTCCGCCGATCGAAAGCGTGCGGCTGATGATGCCGAAGAAAGCATTGTGGCCGCAGGAGCTTGACTGGGGATTGCACGACTTCTGCCTTCAGGGCGCGGCCAACGGTGCGTCTTATCAAAAAATGATCGAATTCGGCTACGGCGGGGCCACGAGCGCGGAGGAATGGGTGTCGCTCGCGCAGTTCATCAATTACGACGGCTACCGCGCCATGTTTGAAGGCCAAAGCAAGTACCGCATGGGCTTGCTGATCTGGATGAGCCACCCCTGCTGGCCCTCCTTCGTCTGGCAAACCTACGATTACTATTTTGAGCCGACCTCGGCCTATTTCGGCGCCAAGAAGGGTTGCGAGCCGTTACACATCCAGTGGAACCCGGTGACCGAAAGCGTTGAGGTTGTTAATTACAGCGGTGGAGACGTGCAGGGTTTGACCGCCCACGTTCAAATCCTGAACTTGGATGGCAGTCAGCAGTGGGAGAAAAGCGCGGCACTCGACAGCAAGGAAGACAGCACCGATTCCTGCTTCAAGATGGAATATCCGGCCGTGCTGACGCCTGTGCATTTCTTACGCCTTGCGTTGACGCAGAAAGGCAATGTTGTTTCGAGGAACTTCTACTTGCGGCCACGGGAATCGGGCGACTACCGGGCCATACGAGAGTTGCCCCGGGTCGATCTTGAGTCTTCGACGCAGGTCGCACAACAGGACAGACGGTGGCGTTTGACCACTGAACTCCACAATCCTTCGGCCCACCCGGCACTAATGGTCAGGGTCAAGGCCGTCCGTGAAGCTACCGGCGATCGCATCCTTCCCGCGCTTTACGATGACAACTATGTGTCGCTGATGCCCGGGGAAAGACGGACCATCCATTTGGAAATCAAACATGCCGACACTCGAGGCGAGAAACCGCGCATAGTGGTGGAGGGCTTTAACGTCGGGAGAGTAACGGCCGCTTAACGGCTTGTGCCGTCTGACCGTCGCACTCAGCGTCTGCGGAGATCTGAAGGCCTGTGCGACTTCCTCCGGCGCTTCAACATCTGCTATATTAGCCAAGGTTATGACTGAAAGTGCTCCCAGGGAAACTGCAAACACCTCAAACAATGACGGTCTGATGCGCGGCTTCTGGTACCCCGCGCTCCGAAGCAATCGTGTCCGGGGCAGGGAACTGCGCACCGCGATGCTGCTGGGAATCCCTCTCGTGCTCGGGCGCAACTCGAAGGGCGAAGGATTTGCCCTGCGTGACGCCTGCCCGCACCGCGGCATGCCGCTTTCCGAAGGCACTTTTGACGGCCACGCTGTGGAATGCCCTTACCATGGCTGGGTTTTTGAGGGCAAGACCGGGCAGTGCCAGTCCATTCCTTCTCTCACGGCGCGCGACAAGCTGAAAGTGGACCGCGTTTTCGCCGCCAGCTTCCCTTGCGAGGAACGTGATGGCTACTTCTGGGTGTTTATTCCTGATCCCGAACATCGTGATGAAGCCGTGCCCGAAGCTCCGCGTTTGCCCACCTTCAGCGACAGGTATCGCCTTGAGCACCTTGAGGCCGAGTTGCCCTGCCATGTGGACCACGGCATCATCGGCCTGATGGATCCGGCGCACGGGCCCTTCGTCCACCAGTCGTGGTGGTGGCGCAAGCGGAGCAGCATCCATGAAAAAGAGAAGATCTTTGAGCCGGTCCCGAACGGATTCAGGATCAAGACGCATTCGCCCTCGGCCAACAGCGCGGCTTACAAATTGCTGGGCGTTTACGGCGAACCCATTACGACCACCATCCAGTTTGTCCTGCCCAATATGCGCTTTGAGGAAATCCACTGCAGCAAGTACTGGTTTTCAAGCCGTACCACCGTCACGCCCATCACCGCTTCGCGCAGCCGGATTGACGTTTGCGCGGCTTGGAACGCCTTCCGCTACGTCCCTTTCTTCACTTCAATCCTTCGCTTCTTCGGCAACATGTTTGTTGAGCAGGACCGGCAAACCATGGTGAAGCAGGCGGAAGGACTGAAACATAATCCACCGCTGATGCTGATCGACGATGCCGACCGCCCTGCCAAGTGGTACTTCGCATTGAAAGCTGCATACCTCAAGGCCAAACAAACCGGCCAGCCCATGGAACACCCCATCGAAGGGTCTATGACCCTGCGCTGGCGGAGTTAATCGGAAATATCAGATGTGTGCAGGGGATTGCGAGGCGTAACTGCATCTGCCGGGGAACTATTCGCCCCGCCATTTCGGCTTCCGCTTTTCGAGGAATGCCGCAAGGCCTTCCTTAAAGTCGGTAGTTTTGCGAACTCGGGCGCTGGCTTCAACTGCCATTTCGGTCTCGCGGTCGAGTTCTTCTTCAGAAAACTTCAGCAGTAGACGTTTGGTGTGGGCAAGGGCCACAGGGCTCATTTCGGCGAGCGAATGGGCCAGTTCCTGCGCGCGGGGCAGGAGTTTATCATATTCGAGTAGTTCATTAACAATGCCCATGTCCTTGGCCTCTGCGGCGCTGAAAATGCGACCGGAGAGCAGCAGGTCGCGCGCCCGTTTCTCTCCAATCTGGCGGACAACGTAGGACGACACAATTGCGGGAATAAAGCCCACTCGCACTTCAGTGTAACCGAACTTAGCTTCAGGAACTGCCAGCGTAAAGTCGCACACGGTCGCCAGTCCACAGCCGCCAGCGATGGCCGGGCCGTTCACGGCGGCAATGGTTGGTTTGGGAAAAGAATAAAGACGCCGGAAAAGTGTGGCGATCCGCCGGGCGTCGGCGACAATCTCTGCATCAGATTGCGAGCGGAAATCCTTGAGCGCCTGCAAATCCATGCCAGCACAAAAAACATTTGCCGCACCAGTCAGGATCAGCACAAGCGCGGGAACCTTCTCGACTTCATCGAGAGCTTCAAGAATCTCAGCTATCATCTTGTGGGAAATTGCGTTGCGCTTCTCGGGGCGGTTCAAAATGAGGGTCGCGATGGCGCCTTCGATTTCTATTATCAGGGTCTCGTACGGCATGGGCTTTGCCTCGCCATGGTTAATCTACGTATTGCTTGCGAAGTTCCTTTGTTGCCTCGACGGCAGACAGCATGGCCCAGGGTTCAATACCTGTTTCCGCCCCGTGTTCGGCGAGCGCCTGGACAACAATTTCGGTGGCGATATTGCCTACCAGTTCGTCACCGGCAAAGGGGCAGCCTCCAAGGCCCGTGAGAGCGGAATCGAATCGCCGACAGCCGGCTTCATAGGCGGCCAGCACCTTTTCCGCGGCGCCCTCGGCGCGGGCGTGCAGATGGACGCCAAGCTCCATGCTTTTGGTGAACGGCTTCAAGTGCCGAAAAAGTTCACCTGTTTCTTTAGCTGTCGACACGCCGACAGTGTCGGCAAGCGAAACGGTTTTGACACCGCAACTCTTCAGCCACTCAATCGCGTCTTCTACGATTTCCGGTCCCCAGGGCTCGCCAAAAGGGTTGCCAAAGGCCATGGAAATATAGACCACCAGATCTCGGCCTGCGTTAGTGGTCTCTCGCTGGAGCTTTTCCACCAATTCGCGGGATTCTCGCAGCGACATATTAGTATTCTGGCGCCGAAAGTTGGCCGAGATCGAGTAGGGATATCCCACGGTGGTAACGTGTGTTGTCGCGAGCGCGCGCTCCAGCCCTTTTTCGTTAACAACAATGCCGATGATTTCGGGTGTTGTGCCGTTCGTTGCGGCCTGCAGAGTGTCCGCGAGTTTCTCAACAACCTGCTCACTGTCCGCCATCTGTGGGACCAGCTTGGGCGATACAAAGCTGACCGCATCCAGATGCCGGAAGCCGGCCATTAGCAACTTCTTAAGGTAATCAGCCTTCACCTCAGTCGGGATAATCTTCCCCAGCCCTTGCCACGCGTCGCGCGGGCATTCGATGATCTTGACCTTTTCCATTAACCGTTCCACTTCCCTCTCTTTGCGCCTCTGGGCCTTTGCGTGACTTTGCTTTTAAGTCTGCAACACGCCGGTCTTGAATTCTTTTACCTCTGGATTCAGTGCCG
>JAJXZM010000334.1 GCA_021780055.1 Acidobacteriota bacterium | reverse complement strand
TCCGGAAGCCGGCTCAACGAACGACCTATTTATCGGGCGCACGGCGTCAGGAGAAGTCGTCATGCTTCGCGTAGGCGACGAAGTTCGCTGGGCAGAGGGCGTCCCCGCCAACAAAGTTGATGCCATGCAGGAGTGGCTCGGCAGTCTTCACTGACTCCCCTTGTTTATCGGTCTTTTGCGGTCGCTGCACGGACAGAGCGGCGGGTGTATCTTGCCATCCGGCGGCGTAAATGGTCAGGCGATCTTCGCTGACGCCGGCATCAAAGACAATTTAGGGTTGCAATAATCGGCATCATGCCCCAATCTATAAGAAGTGAATTCTGCAGGAATCGCCGGGGTCCTCAAATCTTCTTTTCATTTCAGACAAAGGAGAACGCATTAGTGTCCACGGACGGTTTCATCAAGGAGATTGCATGATTAAGATGACCGAAAGAGCAGCGCAGGAAGTGAGATCATTAGTTGCCAGCAAGGCGCTGCCTGAGACTACTTTCTTGCGCGTTGACGCCAGGCCCGTGGAAGGCAAAAAGGAATTGCGCCTGACCCTGAAGCTGGACCTTTCAGAACCGGGGACGAATGATCTGGTAGAGACCACTGCCGGGACGCGGCTGGCCGTTCATCAGATAGTGGCGGCGACACTCGGCGATATGAACCTCGATTACAGCGAGGAGTCCGGGAACTTCGTCTTTGAACGGCCGGAACCGACCGCGTAACGCAGGCTGCGCGACAGGACCTTCGCTGACGGAATCCGCCGGAAGGTCCTCCGCACTGTATCCGTAGCGCATCCGTTTCCACACAACCGACAAGCCTTGCGCCGGCAAACATCCGCGAGCCCGCGGGTTTGTGTATCCGGATGTAGGGGCAATCCGATTCTCACTTGCCGAACAGCTTTCTGAGGCCGGCCTCGTCGATTGTCTCGATCCCGAGTGACCGAGCCTTGTCGAGCTTTGACCCGGGGTCAGCGCCGACAACCACGTAATTCGTCTTCTTGCTGACGGAGCCGGTGACGCGCCCACCGCCATCCTCGATCATGCGAGTGGCTTCTTCGCGCGAAAGGCTGGGCAGGCTCCCGGTCAGAACGAATTGCAATCCCTCCAGTGATCCGCCGCCCCGGCGTTTCTTCTGTTCAAACTGTAGGCCCGCCTTGCGCAGTTTTTCAATAACGTCGCGGTTGCGTTTTTCATGAAAGAACTCAACGATGCTCTGCGCAACTTTGGGCCCGATTTCCTCAACCTCGTAAAGTTCTTCCGGCGTCGCTTCCCGGAACTTGTCCATGGAGCCGAAATGCTCCGCCAGCAGTTGAGCCGTGCGCTCGCCCACGAAACGAATTCCGACGGCGTATATTACCCGGGCCAGCTCAGCCTGCTTGCTCTTTTCGATCTCTTCCAGCAAATTCTGCGCGGACTTCTTCCCCATGCGCTCCAGGTTTGCCAGTTGCTCCAGTTCAAGGCGATACAGGTCCGCAACGTCCTCAACAATCTTTTTGTCCACCAACTGGTCCACAAGCGATTCCCCGAGGCCGTTGATATTCATGGCATGCCGCGCGGCAAAGTGGAGCAGTGACTCTTTCAACTGCGCCGGGCAAGCCGCATTAACGCAACGATAAGCAACTTCACCTTCCACACGAATGACGTCGCCGCCGCAAACGGGACAATGTTTCGGCATCCGGAATTCCCGGCCGTCCAGTGCGTGCTTCGTTACCTTGAGAACCTGCGGGATCACCTCACCCGCGCGCTGCACAAGAACCGTGTCGCCGATTTTCACACCCAGCCGCTCGACTTCGTCCATGTTGTGCAAGGTAGCGTGGCTCACCGTCACCCCGCCGATGCTCACCGGTTCGAGATCGGCCACGGGCGTCAAGGTGCCCGTACGGCCCACCTGCGGGCGGATGTCTATCACCACGGTGGTTTCCTGGTGGGCAGGATACTTGTAGGCAATCGCCCAGCGCGGCGATTTGGCCGTCATGCCCAGTTCGTCCCACAGCCCGATTTCGTTTACCTTGACGACCATCCCGTCAATTTCATAGTCGAGGCTGTCGCGTTTGGGTTCCATTTCCTCGATGTATCGAGTTAATTCATCGAACGAATGCGCAAGCTTCCTGTTGGGGTTGACTTTGAAACCAAGCTCCTCAAGAACCTTTAAAACCTTCCAGTGTTCTTTAAGAGGGGGGCGGCCGTTCACCAGCAGGTAGTAAATAAAAATGTCCAGGTTTCGCTGTGCAACGATTTTAGGATCAAGTTGGCGGATGGTACCCGCCGCCGCGTTGCGCGGGTTTGCAAAGGCTGGCTCGTCATTCTGCTCCCGCTGCTCGTTGGCCTCGCGGAAAGCCTTGCGCGTCATGATCACTTCGCCGCGGACTTCAAATGCCTCAGGATGGCCGATGGCGCCGAGCCTTCTGGAATCAATCTTGAGCGGGACAGAACGAATAGTTTTCACGTTCTGAGTTACGTCTTCGCCCGTCACTCCGTCGCCACGTGTCAGAGCGCGCATCAGGATCCCGTCTTCATACGTCAATGCCATCGAAAGTCCGTCAAGCTTCAGTTCCGCCACGTAGGGAACCTGGGCGCGGCCAGACAGTTCACGTACGCGCCGGTCGAAATCGCGCAGGTCATCCACAGAGTACGTGTTGTCAAGGCTCAGCATGGGCGCCGAGTGACGAACCTTGGCAAATTCTTCTGCGGGCAGTCCGCCGACGCGCTGGGTGGGGGAATCCGGTGTCACCAGCTCCGGGTGATCCGCTTCCATCTTCTGAAGCCGGTGAACAAGCTCATCGAATTTAACGTCAGAGATTTCCGGCTCGTCCAGAACGTAGTAACGGTGCTCGTGGTAACGAATCTCTTCCCGCAGCTTCTCGATCTCTTTTTGGACATCAACACTCATGGCCAAAGTTGTCTCCGGGCGTTTGAAAACAAAATATCAGGGAAATCGCAGAGGGCCGCCGAAAAACTCATACACACGTCGTGGCCTGCAAGGAGCATTATAACCCGTTGGTGAGGGAGGTAGAGACGGCCAGTCTTGAACCGTCTCTACCCTTGTGCGTTCGGGGCAGAACGCTGGAAGGTCTACTTGCGTTAATGAAGACCGATCTTTCTAAGTGCGCCGGCCCGGGATTGGTTCTATGACTCGCTGCATCGTTAACTTCAGCAGGTTCCCTGTCCGACACCATCAAGATAAACCGGGCGCAATTCCTGGTCTATGACAGAGGTCACACACCTGTTGTGACTTAAGTCACAGTCCTGGGGTGCGAAGCATGCTTACATTGGGCTTAGGTTATTCAGAACGGAAAGACGACTGCGGGGGCAACTAATGGATTTCAACAAAACACCTTTTATCGTGATTTGGGAGGTCACCCAAGCCTGTGATCTGGCCTGCCTCCATTGCAGGGCCTGCGCCCAGCCGCTTCGGGCGCCAATGGAACTTTCAACCGAAGAAGGCAAGGACCTTATCGACCAGGTTGCCCGGATGGCGGCGCCCTTGTTTGTGCTGACGGGTGGCGACCCTCTTAAGCGGCCGGACATTTATGACTTAGTAGACTATGGAACGCACCGCGGAGTCCGGATGTCGATGACACCAAGCGCCACGCCGCTGCTCACTCACGCGGCAATTGCCCGTTTGCAGCATTGCGGGCTGGCAAGGCTGGCCGTCAGCCTGGATGGATCTACCCCTGAGATCCACGACGCATTCCGGGGGGTTTCCGGCTCTTATAGACTGACGCTGGACGCCATCCGCTCTGCTGGCAGTCTGGGGCTTCCCATACAGATCAACACCACCATTACCCGGCGCAACCTGGCTGATTTTGAAAACATGGTGCGCCTGTTGGAAACTTTCGACATGGTGCTTTGGAGCGTGTTCTTCCTGGTCCCCACGGGCCGTGGCCAGATCCAGGACCTCGTCAGCGCCGAGGAGTTCGAAGAGATTTTTGCCAAACTGGCCGAAGTCTCGCAAAACGTTTCTTTCGACATCAAGACGACCGAGGCCCAGCATTACAGGAGATATCTGGCACAAAAGCGCGCAGCATTGCGCCGAAGCGGCAAAGTTGGTATTCCATTTCCAGCCGGCAGGCCGCTGGGTGACGGTATCGGCCGCGCGCCACGCGGTTTGAACGATGGGAAAGGTTTTGTCTTTATCTCCCATCAGGGCGAGGTGTTCCCCAGCGGCTTTCTGCCCTTGTCGGCCGGCAATATCCGACGCCAGCAACTGGCAGACATTTACCGGGATGCACCGCTCTTCAAGCAGTTGCGCGACACTTCAAATTTCAAGGGAAAATGCGGAGTCTGTGAGTTTCGGGAAATCTGCGGCGGCTCACGCTCACGGGCCTACGCGCTCACGGGCGATGCTTTTGCCGCAGACCCTTCGTGTGTGTATCAACCGCGCATGGTCGAGGCATGCGCTTAATGAGTAAATTCCCGGTGCGGTGGAGGTACCTCCTCAGAGCTACCGGCCTGCGCCTCGGAAGAAGAACCGTTTCCACCCTCAAGCGCGTACGACGAGGTTCCGGCCTGGATATCCTTTTCACATTTCCGAGCCTTCGCCGTAGCCATCTCCTCGGGATGATGCCCTTTCAAGATCCGCACGTGCGAACCCTCAAGTTCCAGGATGCCCTGTTCCTCAAATTCAGCAAGGAGCCGGGAAACAGTTTCGCGCGATACACCAATCATCTGGCCGATTTCTTCCTGTGTCAGCGGAAGCTTCAGTTCCGTTCCGTGTTCTGTTGCTTCGCCGCATTCGGCAACCCACAACTCGAGCAGGTCGGCCAGTTTTTCGACAGCAGGTTGTGACCCCGACGAATAGTGAATCATGTGTACAGCTTCGCCAAGCTGATGGCTCAACACTTCCACCACGGAGATGCAGATCGCCGGGTGTTGCTCAAGAAGGGTGAGGAAATCCTTTCGCGGGACGTAAAGGAACTGCGTCGGACTCAGGGTCTCAGCCGTATACTCCGCCGGCTTGGAAGACATCGTGGCGCTTAAGCCAAGGACTTCTCCCGACTGTACAACGCGTAAAATCAGTGATTTCCCACCTTTGAGTGAGACAAAAAGCTTTACGCTTCCGTGCAGCAGAACAAAAATGCCCTCCGGCAGTTGTCCCTCTTCAAGGAGCTTGGCGTGCTTTGGCAGATTCACAATGGACTTAACGGATTCAAGCGCCTGGACAAACTCGGTAAGGGATCTGTTCCACGGCTTCACCGTTGCGAAAGCACCTGCCTTCAGTTTAGGAAATGTGCCTGCTTTTGCAGAGTTTTTCATAGGACACTCTTTGGCTATTTAAGAGGAAAACCAAAGTCCAATGATGTGACGTAAATCACTCATTCAGGTGACGTGAAAACAGTATTCGGCAACCCGTCCGACCCCCTCTGCCTATGCCGGCAGTCCGAATAGCCAATTTGAGTAATCAGAAGTAGAATACAGCCCCATGGGCGAGTCAAAGTCAAAGCGGATGGAGTCTCTTCAAAACGTTCCACTTTTCGGTGATTTGACTGAGCGGGAATTGGGCTTTCTGGCGGATCGTGCGCTGGAAAAGGAATATCAACCCGGCGAAATCATCTTTTCGGAAGGCGACCGTTGCGAGGGACTTTACATTGTGCAAGCCGGGAGCGTGAAAATATTCAACACGTCAGCCGGAGGGCGGGAGCAGGTGCTGCATATTGAAAAGGCAGGAAATTCTCTGGCGGAGTTGCCGGTTTTCGACGGCGGGCCATACCCTGCTTCAACGGCCGCCGTTGGCACGTGCAAGCTGCTTTTCATCAGCAAAAAGGACTTCCGGGCCCTGTGCCTGGAACGGCCGGAAGTGTCTCTAAAGGTCTTGAAAGTGGTCAGCTCGCGGCTGAGGCAGCTTGTGGGTATGATCGAAGAGCTCTCATTCACCACGGTCCGCAACCGATTAGCTTCATGGCTACTTCAACAAGCCAGTACCAAAGGTCAGGAAACATCCCGTGGCATCGAATTTATTCTTGGTATCAGCAACCAGGAACTCGCTTTTCAGATTGGAACCGTAAGAGAGCTGGTTTCCCGAAATCTGAGCCGCTTCCAGGCTGAAGGGATCCTCAAGATTGAAGGCCGCACGGTTATCGTTGAGAACCTTGCAGCCCTTGAGGCAGCCATATCAACAAGTAAGTAAACAGCGCCCAAATTGCATGACCTCTTCGCTTGCCCCTGGGCAACGTGCTTGACATTATAATCATCCGATTGCTAGGTTCGTTGTCGGAATAACTATCACAACAGGTGTAGTCAAATTCTATGAGAACAAAAGTCATCAACTTTTTAATTAGCGGTGTTTTGGGCTGCATTGTGGCATCTGGAACGGCGTGGGCGCAGAGGATCGAAGGGCCTGACGCCCCCGATGCAACCAGCAGGCTGGAAAATGCTATTTCACTGGCAGGACAATATCAGAATTACATCTACGGTGTTGTAAGGAAAATAATGAAGGACGAGATCATCCTGGATAAGACGCAATTCGGTGATGACCAGGTTTTCAAGCTGGAACACAAAACTAAATTTATCGACAACGGCAAAAGGAGTACCTTGGCCAAACTGAAACAGGGTGACATGGTCTGGATCGATGCCAAAATCAAGAAGAAGACCAGCGAAAAGATCGCCAGAAAAGTAATCACAGGTGTCGGCCCAAAGTCAGTTTCAGAATAGACCTTTCCAGCTTTCACCGGGCTCTCACGTTAATTGCCGGGCCGGCGGCCGACAGTGTGCGGACTCTGCTTATAGGCCAGGCGATGACAGCAGGTCAGCCGGACTGCCAAGAACCTTCCTTTGAAAAACGCGATCATAATCTCCAACCCCTTGGCGGGAATAAAAAGCGCACGGCGTCCCACGCAGATTCACAAGGCGGTGGCAGTTTTGCGCAAAGCCGGAGTTGATGCGGAGTTGCAGTTCACCGATAACCCCGGCGATGGCAAGCGGCTGGCGACTGAGGCTGCCGCCTCCGGATGCGACCTGATCATTGCATGCGGTGGCGACGGCACGATCAACGAAGTGATCAACGGGATAGCGCCAGGCAAGGTCCCGCTCGCCATCCTGCCGGGAGGCACCGCAAACATCGCGGCAAAAGAACTGAGATTGCCCGGAAACATGGTGAAGGCGGCCAGACAACTCCCCACCTGCCGGCCCTGCAGAATTCCTCTGGGCCGGGCCACGTGGGAAGAGTCAGGAACCCTACACCAACGCTATTTTCTGGCCGTCGCGGGGATTGGCCTCGACGCGCACATTATCAGCCAGCTCGATGTCGGAATGAAACTTCGCATGGGAGTCCTCGCTTATGTGTGGGAAGCCGTGCTGCAGGTTTTCCACTACAGGTTCCCTCGGTTCCAATTCAGCGCCGGCGGCAATGCCGTATCTGTAACTTTCGCGGTGATCCAGCGCTCCGCCCGTTACGCTGGCTGGCTCAGGCTGGCGCGGCCGCACAGCATTCGCGACCTCGATTTTTCCTGTTGTCTTTTTGAGGGTCGCGGCCCGGGGCGCTATCTCCGGTACGCATTAGGAATCCTTACTCAAACCCATGACCGGCTGTACGACGTTCGGCTCCTGAGCGGATCCGACATTCGTTGCACAAGCGAGCGGCCTGACACCGCCATCTTTTTTGAGGTGGATGGAGAACTGGCGGGACGGATTCCCGTTACTTTTGAAGTTGTCCCGGATGCGTTGACAATCCTTGCGCCCGAATCATTCTTCCCTACTCAGCAGTAATCGCGGGCTCGCACGCAGACTTAACCTTGACAGGAGCAGGGTTCAAGCCCTACACTCCGCTCCTGCAAAGTGGGCGTTTAAATGGACAACATAACCCATACTCTTACCGGACTGGCCGTCAGCCAGGCGGGCTTCAACCGCAAGACACGCTATGCCACGCTTGCCATCGTGATCGGAGCAAACCTTCCTGATATCGACCTGGTAAGCGGCTTCGGCGGAAATGTCGACTACCTGGAATATCATCGAGGGATAACGCACTCCCTGATTGGTGTAACAGTGCTGGGCGCTCTGTTGGCGGGGACCGTCTATTTTCTGGGAAAAAGAGCGCGCCCCGCGAAGTCGGGCCCACCGATCAATGGCCTCTGGCTCCTGGTTGGTTGCTGGGTGGCAACGGCAAGCCACATGCTCCTTGACTTCACAAACGCTTACGGAGTCCGCCCATTTCTACCCTTCAATGGCCACTGGTACGCCTGGGACATCGAGCCCATCATCGACCCTCTCCTCTGGCTGGTC
>JAJXZM010000196.1 GCA_021780055.1 Acidobacteriota bacterium | reverse complement strand
GAAAATCGGGACCGAAAGCATCACCGTGCCCGCCGGTACGTTTGAGTGCGAACACTACCGCCGGCAGGAACGCGGCAAGCCCGTGGACTACTGGATTTCCAGCAAAGTTCCGCCTTACAGCCTGGTTAAAATGACCGGCCCGGACACTTCGATGGTTCTCGAAAAAGTCCTGTCTGACGAAACATCCCACATCAAGGGAGAGCCACAGAAGATGCCGAGCTTCTGACCCTGTATTTCGCAGTTGCAGCCGGCGTTCCTCCGGGAGCGCCGCGTTGCCGCCCATCCGCCCCATTTCCCAGCCGCGCCTGTCCCTGGCAGAGGGTGCGCCGGCAGCCTTCCTCCAATTAGGCATTGCGTTTAACTCAAGTGCAATGTATTTTACCTTTTGGGGCCCCCCATATTAGAAAATTTCGGGTGCGATCCAACGCATCCGCCATAGCAGCCGCAGGCAATTAAGCCAGGCTGGGGAGGAAATGTATGTCAACATCACCACACCCACCGACGGGTGCGCCGAACCCAGGAGTTGTTTTTGAAACCTTAATGGCCTACCAGCGGACGGCGGCGCTTCGGGCGGCCATCGAGCTTGACCTGTTTCGGGCCATTGGAGAAGGGCCGGGTGACGTGGCCTCGCTTGCTAAAAAATGTTCGGCATCTGAGCGCGGCATTCGCATTCTGTGCGATTACCTGACGATCATCGGCATCCTCAAGAAGGATGGCAGCAGTTACCACCACACTCCAAGCAGCGCCCTTTTCCTTGATCCGCGTTCTCCGGCATGCCTGGCCGCAACGGCGCGGTTTCTGGGGAATCCTGCTCTTCACGAACCCTACGAGCAGCTGGCCGAGATTGTCCGGACGGGTACAACCGTTCTTCCCGGGCAAGGCACTGTTGAACCGGAAAACCCCGTCTGGGTGGAGTTTGCACACGGCATGGCTCCTATGATGGCGCCACTGGCCGGGCCGCTCGGTACCATCGTCCTGGATGGCCACAACGGCCCCGTAAAGGTGTTGGACATCGCGGCGGGCCACGGGCTGTTCGGCATCGAAGTAGCCAAGCAGAACCCGCAGGCGCACATCTTTGCGCTGGACTGGCCGGCGGTGCTGGAAGTGGCCCACGCCAACGCGCAGAAGGCCGGAGTAGCAGATCGTTACACGCGGCTGCCCGGCAGCGCATTTGAAGTAAATTACGGCGGGCCCTACGACGCCGTGCTTCTCACGAACTTCCTGCACCACTTTGATGTTCCAACCTGCACCGGCTTGCTCAGGAAAGTTCACGCGGCCCTGAAGCCCGGCGGGCGCGCCGCGGTGCTTGAATTTGTGCCCAACGAAGACCGTGTGTCGCCGCCGATGGCCGCTTCGTTCAGCATGACCATGCTGGCCAGCACGGCGTCGGGTGACGCCTACACCTTCCGTGAGCTTGAATCGATGTACCACGACGCCGGCTTCGGAAATGTTACCGGGCATCCCATAACACCGTCGCCGCACACTGTGGTGATTGGTCGCAAATAATCAGGCAGCAACACAGGATTGTCAGTCAGCCTCCTAATAGAAGGGCCCGGTGCGTCACCTGCGCATCGGACTTCTTCTTTTCTCCTCCTTTTATGCCGGGGCCTCGACGGTTGCATCACCCAGGCCAATCGGAAAGCGTAGCGGCGAGTTTATCTCGCCATATGGCGGCATAAAACTGCCCCTACATCCACTCGTGACTCGAACCGCCCCTCCTTGCGGCTTTTTGAGCGGATATGTTAAGTTCAATAAGTTCAAGACATCGCAGGATTTCGGGCTGATCGGGCGGGTCCATGATTGCAAGTTACAAAGGCGTTCTCCCACGCGTGGCGGAATCGGCGTTTATCGCCGGGAGCGCCGATATCATCGGCGATGTCGAGATTGGTGAAAACGCCAGCATCTGGTACCAGGTGGTGCTGCGAGGCGATATCGGCCCGATCAGCGTTGGATCGCACACCAACATCCAGGACGGCTCAGTCGTGCACAGCATCACCGGAGTGCCCGTAAATGTAGGCGATTGGGTAACGGTAGGGCACCGTGTGGTTTTGCACGGCTGCACCGTGGAGGACCATTGCCTGATTGGCATGGGCGCGATTGTGCTGAACAGGGCCCGCGTGGGCGCGGGTTCGATTGTGGCCGCGGGTGCGCTGGTACTGGAGGACACGGTAATTCCGCCGGGCAGCCTCTACGTGGGCGTGCCCGCAAAGCTGCGGCGAAAGCTGAACGATGAGGACCGTGCTTTTATCGACGCCCACGCCGGCCATTACCTGGAATATAAGGACATTTACCTGGCTGAAACCGGAAAGAAGGTCACTCCCTGACCCGGTGCGACCAGCCCGGAAGAAAGCGGCCGAAAACACTTCGGAAAGCGAATCAGCGTGTCCAGAAAAAACGAACTGATCCAATCCGTTAAAGGAACGCGCGACCTGCTGCCCGCGGAAACTCCGCTGTGGCAGCGCGTGGAAGACGAAGCTCGAAAAGTTTTTGAGGCTTACAACTACCGCGAAATCCGCACCCCCGTCCTGGAGCAGACGGCGCTGTTCGCCCGCAGCGTGGGCTCGGACACCGACATTGTAACGAAAGAGATGTACACGTTCGACGACCGTGACAGCGGATCACTGACGCTGCGCCCGGAAGCAACGGCGTCCGTGGTGCGCGCCTACATCGAGCACAGTCTCTATAACGAGCCCGGAATTCAGAAACTCTATTACTTCGGGCCCATGTTCCGCCGCGAGCGGCCACAGAAAGGCCGCTACCGCCAGTTCTACCAGATCGGCGCGGAAGTTCTGGGCGGGGACCATCCGGCCATCGACGCCGAAGTGCTGGAAATGCTGGCTCTGCTGCTCGAACGCCTGGGCTTGAAGGAATTCAAACTGCTTGTCAACTCGGTCGGTTGCTCAAAGTGCCGGCCTGAATATCTGAAGGTCCTGCGGAAGGCGCTCGACGAAGTAAAGTCCCGCCTGTGCGAGGATTGCCAGCGCCGTTCGCACACCAATCCGCTGCGCGTGCTCGATTGCAAGATTGAAGCCGACCAGCCCATCATCGAAGGGCTGCCCAAAATCATCGACCACCTGTGCCCCGAATGCCGGCAGCATTTCGATGCCGTGACCATGGAGTTGAAACAGCGCGGCGTTGAGTTTGAGGTTGTTCCGCGACTGGTGCGCGGGCTCGATTACTACACACGCACGACGTTTGAAATCACCAGCGGCTTGCTGGGCGCGCAGAATGCCGTGCTCGGCGGCGGCCGCTACGACGGATTATCTGAAATGCTGGGCGGGCCGCCCGCACCGGGCATTGGATTTGCCATCGGCCAGGACCGACTGGTGTTGACCGTGGAAGCGGCCTCGTCCCTGAAACCTGGCCAGCCGCTTGCCGCATACATCGCCTGGATGGGCGAGTCCACGCGCGAAGCGGCCACGATGCTGGCGCGCGAACTGCGGCGCGAGGGCATTGGAACGGAAATCAGTTATCATCCCGTCAAGCTGAAAAAGGCGATGGGAGCCGCCAGCAAACTCCAGGTCCGGTACGCCATCATCATCGGCGAACAGGAAGTGGAGAGCGGAAACTATCAGGTGAAAGACATGGGCACCGGCGAACAACAGAGCGTCAGCGCCGGAGAAATCGCCGGCTTTCTGAAAGAGAAGCTGCGCGAGCCCGCGCCGGCCGCAAGTCCTGTGGCCGGACAACAATGACGGAAAGGTAAGGGACCACTTTGGCACTCGATTTACTCGGCGACCGACGAAGAACGCACCATTGCGGCGAATTGCGAAAGGCTCACGCCGGCCAGAAAGTTTTTCTGGCGGGCTGGGTGGCGCGGCGGCGCGACCTGGGCAACCTGATCTTTCTCGACCTGCGCGACCACACCGGCGTGGTTCAGGTGGTGGTGAACGCAGAATCCAGCCCCGAAGCCCACGACAAGGCTGAACAGATTCGCTCGGAGTTCGTTGTGGGAGTTGAAGGCGAAGTAGTGCTGCGCGCGCAGGAAACTATGAACCCGCAGATTGCGACGGGCGAAGTGGAAGTGAAAGCAAGCACGCTGTTGCTGCTGAACGAAGCCAAAACGCCTCCCTTCCCGATTGAGGATGAAACGCGCACATCTGAGGACACCCGCCTGCGCTACCGCTACCTGGACTTGCGGCGCGCCCGCATGCAGCGCAACATTCGCCTGCGCCACCAGGCCTGCCTGGAAACACGCGAGCACATGGGCGGCCACGGCTTCATCGAAATCGAAACGCCATTCATGACGCGGTCCACGCCCGAGGGCGCACGCGATTACCTGGTACCCAGCCGCGTCCGGCAGGGGCACTTCTATGCGCTGCCGCAGTCGCCGCAACTCTTCAAGCAGTTGCTGATGATCGCCGGCTTTGACCGCTATTTCCAGATTGTCCGCTGCTTCCGCGATGAAGACCTGCGCGCCGACCGCCAGCCGGAATTCACGCAGATCGACGTGGAGATGGCGTTTCCGACGCGCGAAGAGCTTTTTGAGATTATCGAGGGTCTGATGCAGAAGTTGCTGGCGCTGGTGGACGTCAAAGTCGAACTTCCCTTCGCGCGATTGAGCTACGACACAGCAATGGAAAAGTACGGCTCCGACAAGCCGGACCTGCGGTTCGGCCTGGAATGGAAACGGCTGCAACTGCCTGACGGCAAGCTGAGCGCCGTGAAAGGATTTCAGGTGACCAAGGCGCTGCGAGTTCCCGGCGCGGCGGCAAAGATTTCCCGCAGCCAGTTTGACCGCTATCAGGAAACGCTGAAACAGATGGGGGCCGCGAATTCTGCGTATCTCACCGTAACCGACGCCGGCATCCAGTCGAGGATGAAGAACGCGCTCGGCGACGATGGGCTGCGCGCCATTGCCGCGGCAATGGAAGCAGGGAAGGGCGATCTGGTGATCCTGCTGGGCGCAGAATCGGACTCCGTAGAGAACGTGCGCGCGCTCGATCAGGCCTCCGGCTGGCTGCGGCTGGAACTGGCCAGCAAATTTGAGTTGATCAAGCCGGGCTTGTGGAGCTTTGCCTGGATTGTCGATTTCCCCATGTTCGACTACGACAAGAACGAGAAGCGCTACGCGGCCATGCACCACCCGTTCACCTCTCCGCGCGAGGAGGACCTGGATAAACTTGAATCCGACCCATCGAGCGTCAAGGCCCTTGCTTACGACCTGGTGCTGAACGGAAGCGAGATCGGCGGCGGCTCGATTCGTATGCACCGGCCCGACATCCAGAAGCGTGTTTTCCGCGTGCTCGGCCTGAGCGATGAAAAAGCCCGGGAACGGTTTGGCTTCTTTATGGACGCGCTGGAATACGGAGCGCCTCCACACGGCGGCATCGCGCTGGGCGTCGATCGCATCGTCGCCCTGTTGGCCGGAGAATCGAGCATCCGCGAGGTTATCGCATTCCCCAAAACCGCCAGCGCCACCGACCTGATGTGCGAAGCCCCCGCTACCGTTGATCCTGAACAGCTCACCGAGTTGGGGCTGAAGATCTTGAAGTTTTGATTCTCCAGTCTGGGAGGTTCAGCGGCTGAAGCCCCTGAAGTGCAGTCAAGCAACCTCAACCAGAATTAATGCCCATGTCTGTAATTCGCATTCTTCCAGAGGCCGTCGCCAACAAGATTGCGGCGGGCGAAGTGGTCGAGCGGCCGGCTTCCGTGGCCAAGGAACTGGTCGAGAACTCGATTGACGCCGGCGCGACCTCGCTTGAGGTGCGCGTGGAGAGCGGCGGCAAGCGCCTGCTGCGCGTGGTGGATGACGGCTGCGGCATGACGCACGACGACGCGCTCATGGCCTTTGAGCGTCACGCCACCAGCAAGATTACTTCGGCTGACGATCTGGACGCGATTGCAACTCTCGGCTTCCGCGGTGAGGCCCTGCCGTCAATCGCCGCCGTCTCACGCCTGACGCTTCAAACCCGCCACGAATCGGAAGCGGCAGGCACGCGCATGGAGTTTGCAGGCGGCAAGTTGCGCGACGTCAAAGAAATCGCCCGGCCCTGCGGCACCACGATCGAAGTTCAGAGCCTGTTCTACAACGTTCCGGCGCGCCGCAAGTTCTTGAGATCGGAGTCCACCGAGCTCGGCCACATCGCGTCCATGGTGACGCACTATGCGCTGGCGCATCCCGATAAATCGTTCCGGCTCGAATCCGTATCGAATGAAATCCTGAACGTGTCTCCGGTGGCAAGCCACCGAGAGCGGATCTATCAGGTGATGGGCGGGCAACTGCTGGAACAACTGGTGGAGTTCGGGCCCGTAGAGCGCCAGTTGCTTCCGGTCGCGGCCGACCTGAACCTCGACGAGGAGGCGGAGGCCAACGCCGAACCGTCGGCGCCGCCGATTTTCAGGATTTCCGGTTTCGTTTCGCGGCCGGAAGTCCACAAGCTGAACCGGAACCAGATTTACTTTTTTGTCAGCCGGCGGTTGATCCGCGACCGTCTGGTGCATCACGCGCTCAACGAGGCTTACCGCAATATTCTGCCGGCCGGGATTTTTCCCGTCGCGCTCATTTTCCTCGATTTGCCGCCGGGCGAAGTGGACGTCAACGTCCATCCCTCCAAAGCCGAGGTGCGGTTCCGCCACTCGTCTTTTGTGCACGACCTGATTCGCGACACCGTGCTCCAGGCGCTGATGGCATCGCGTCCCGTGGCGGCTTTCCCGATGCGAAGGCCTATTCAGCCTGGCGGCCTTGAGGACTCCATTGAGACCGGCGCAGAAGGACCGGCTTTTTCGCAGGCTGCCGGAAGCTGGGCGCCGCAGGCAGGCCGGCGGGAAACATTCGATCCCGCCCCGGCAAGGAGTTTCGAGCTTTCAGCTTCCCGCCCTGCCCCGTCACCTGGATATCTTCCGCTGGCGGAGGCCGCACTCTCGCTTTACGCTCCGGCAGAGCCTGCGTCCTGCCCGGCCGGGTACGCCGAAATCGGGCCTGATGACGCGCAGAACCGTTCGGGGGAATTGCCTTCCGACCTGCTACCGCTCGGCCAGGTGCAGTCCAGTTTTATCATTGCCGCCAATCCCGAAGGGCTGTGGATCATTGACCAGCACGTGGCGCACGAGCGCGTCCTGTTTGAGCAGCACTTGCGACGCCGCCAGTCGAGCACCATTGAGGGGCAACGTCTGCTGATCCCGATTGTGGCCGACCTGCAGCCGGAGCAGCGCGTCACTTACGACACCATCGCCGAAGAGATGACCTCCAACGGATTTGAGGTTGAACCTTTCGGCCAGGGAAGCGTGGCAGTGAAGGCCGCTCCCGCTGACATCGCGCCCGACGACGTCGAAAAGCTGGTGCGTGAGATTCTGGACGGCATCGGGCGCGAAGCACGCGCGCTTTCGCTCGACGAGTTGCGGCGCGGCATTGCGGCCACGGTGGCCTGCCATGCGGCCATCAAGGTGAACATGCCTCTCGACCAGGAAAAGATGTCATGGCTGCTGCTGGAATTGAGCAAAACCGATTGCCCCATGACCTGCCCCCACGGGCGCCCCATCGTCCTGCGATACGACATGAAAGAAATTCAAAAAGCCTTTAAGCGGATTTGATAGCAAGCATGACGGAACCTCTTGTGATCGCGATTGACGGCCCTGCGGGAGCAGGAAAGAGCACCGTGGCCCAAATGCTGGCCCGGCGCCTGGGGCTGGCCTACGTGGACAGCGGCGCCACTTATCGTGCCGCCGCCCTCAAGGTTCTGGAGTCCGGCGTTTCGCTTGAAGATGAGGAGGCCATTATCCGCGTTGTGGGGTCTGCCGAAATCCGCTTTGTTCCGCGCCAGCCGCAGCCACAGGTGCTTCTGGACGGAAATGATGTAACCACCGCCATCCGGACCGCGGAGGTGACCGAGGCCGCATCGCGTGTCTCGCGCCTGCCTGCCGTCCGCAAAAAACTGATTGCGTTGCAAAGGTCGCTGCTGATGGAACCCGGAGTGGTGATGGAAGGCCGCGACATCGGGACCGTCGTGTTTCCCAATGCGCCGCTCAAAATTTTCCTCAAGGCCGACACGGCAGAACGCGCCCGCCGGCGGGTGCAGCAGGACCAGGAACACGGGCGGCCCGCCACATTGAAGGATACCTTGTCAGAAATTTCCAGCCGCGATCAGCGCGACGCGCAAAGGCAGGCCTCGCCACTGGCGCCCGCCGAAGACGCAGTAGTCCTCGACTCCACCAACATCTCCGCTGAAGAAGTTGTTGAACGGATTCTGGAACTGGCCCGCCAGAAGAATCTGCTGGGCCGGCAGTAGGTTTCCTGCCCGGTCAAAGGACGGCAGAGATGTTACCTTCCACCCGG
>JAJXZM010000238.1 GCA_021780055.1 Acidobacteriota bacterium | reverse complement strand
TCTGGAGTTCTTCAGACTCGATCATCTTTTCCAGGATACGGTCCTCAATGCCGCGAATGTTTGCCTCTTCGCCTTCGATTTCCTTCAGCATGGCCCGGTACTGCTCATTGGTTTTCACCAGGTAAAGCTGGTCCTTGTGCTTTGAAATCTTCTGGCGGATCACCTGGATGTCGCCTTCCATGTCGCGGCGCTCTTTCTGGTTCGCGCCCAAGTGCGCCTTGCGCTCCTCGTGAGCGTGGATAAAATCATTTAACTGTTTTTCAATAGACTGAATTTGGGTTGGAAAGGTATCGATTCGGGAGGAAAGTTCAGCGATTTCCTGATCTAATCGCTGGAGATCAATCAATGTTTTAAGATCGGAGTACACTTCTTCTCCTGCGCTATGATTAGCACTTCCGTCATGGCATCAATCCGAATCAGACAAGCCGCCATTTCTATCAAATTCCCGATTGACCTCTATTTTGGCACAATCCCTTGCTGCCATCAAGGCATAGCGTCAGCCTCAAGCCACGCACCAGCATAGTTCTGGAACAAGTCAAATGCATATCATGTGCTTTTTGCACGTAACAGTTCGTGGCCTCTGGAGAATCTTCCAGCAGAATCAGTTGCCAAGACGGGTTCGGTGCGTTACGACGGGTTTGTAAATTTTGCGTTAACGACAACGCTTTGCCCCGGCGCAGGACGAAACTCCCCCCATTGCAGGTACGTCTACCATTCTGGGAATCCAGAGGTTACCCAGAGAGCCCAGAGAATGGCCCCAGGGTTGCTTAAGGATGGGAGGACATTCAGTTTATGGAAGTGCCTGAGGAGGTGCTTCGATGAGAGAAGATAAGATTAATAAAAGTGGTTCTTGGCATGGGTCCTCAGAACGGCCGCGGATCTTCCATCAATGCTCGCGTGGAGAATTGGCCGGCAGCAACTCGGTAGAGGCAAATTGCGCATGTGAGCCCAAGACTGCCGCACGTGGCAAGTGGACACGACGGACGATGGTTTCGTTCCTGATTGGGTCGTTGCTGCTGGCACTGGCAATGGTGGTGGCTCCGTCGAAATCTTCGGCGTCGGTAAGTATTTTTGTCAGCTTCGGCCCGCCGGCGATACCGGTGTATGTGCAGCCCGCTTGCCCGGGACTGGGATATATGTGGACGCCGGGATATTGGGCTTGGGACCCGGACTACGGTTACTACTGGGTGCCGGGCACGTGGGTGATGGCGCCCTTTGTGGGTGCGCTGTGGACCCCGGGTTATTGGGGCTGGTATAACGGCGGCTACATGTGGTACCCGGGTTACTGGGGAACGGCCGTCGGCTTCTACGGCGGAATCGACTACGGGTTCGGCTATACGGGCCGCGGCTACTACGGCGGATACTGGCGTGGCGATAGGTTCTTTTACAACCGCGAAGTCAACCGAATCACCAACGTCAACATCGTGAACGTTTACAGCCAGAGGGTGGATGTGAACGAAAGAGGCCCCCGCATCAGCTATAACGGTGGCCGCGGCGGAATCGAAGCCCGTCCCACCTCAGCGGAACTGGCGGCGGAACGTGGCCGGCGCTTCGGAGCCATCAACCAGCAAGTTGAGCAGGACCGGTGGGCCCGGACTGACCGTGCGCAGTGGGCTCGCGAGAATCGCGGCCGTCCGGGAATTGCCGCTACAGCCAGGCCGGGCGAGTTCCGGGGCAGCGGCGCTGTGCGGGCAACGCGCGCAGGAGCACCATATAATGAACCTCCTCACGAAGTGAGAGGCGGCAGAGAAGTCGGGCGGCCGGCGCCTGCACCCGTTGAGAGGGGCCCGGTGCGGAATGCTCCACAGGAAGCAACGCCTAACCGGCAAGTGGCGCGTGGCGGACCGGTGCAGCCGAGGTATGAGCGGCCGGCGAACCGGAGCAACGCGCCTGCCACCGTGCAACGTAATCCGCGTGAGTCCCGCCCACCGGAAGCCGCCCGGCCTGAAGGCCGAGGGGGACAGGAGCGGCAAGGCCATCCTCAGAACCAGAGGCAGCATGAGGGCGGAAATAACAAGAACCCCGGCCACGAGCAGAAATAACACAAACGGCATGGCGCGGGTGGCACCAACCAACTCCGGGAAAGCCTCCGCGCCACTGCCAAAATAAGGTTTCGCAGACAAGTTTTTCAAGCCTGTCGTGGAGACGCCCCGGTGGGGCGTCTCACAATTCATGCCACGACAATCCAAACGTCCCAGCTGCAAGAGCAAGGAAAATTCTCGCGCCGGCGCTGCCTCCTTGACTTCGTTCCCCGGCAGCGACATAATCGGGGATCAGTTATGCGACAAGCGGTAATTATTGCCGCAGTTCGCGCCCCGATAGGCAAGTTTCAAGGTTCTCTCTCCTCCTTCTCCGCGGTGGACCTCGGAGCTTGCGTGGTACGCGAGGTGGTGCGGCGAGCGGAAATCAATCCGGACCAGGTGGATGAAGTCATCATGGGCAACGTGGTCTCAGCGGGCCTGGGCCAGAACCCTGCCCGCCAGGCAGCGCTCAAGGGCGGACTCGACCCGCGCGTGGCCGCGATGACCATCAACAAAGTCTGTGGATCGGGTTTGAAGGCCGTAGCGCTGGCCGCACAAGGCATTACAACCGGCGACGCTGACATCGTGGTTGCGGGCGGCATGGAGTCGATGACCAACTGTCCGTATCTGTTGCCCGGAGCCCGCCAGGGACTGCGATTGGGCGACAAGACTTTGGTCGATTCCATGGTGCACGACGGCCTTTGGGACGTCTACGAAGATTTCCATATGGGTATGACCGGCGAGCTGGTTGCGGAAAAATACCAGATCTCGCGCGAGCGGCAGGACCAGTACGCGCTGGAAAGCCACCGGCGCGCCATTGCGGCCATCAAGAGCGGCAAGCTGAAAGGTCAGATTGTGCCCGTCGCCGTGCCGGTGAAAAAGGGGGAAACGATGGAGTTCGCCGTCGACGAATCCCCGCGCGAAGACACATCGCTGGAAAAACTGGCAAAACTGAAGCCCGTCTTTAAAAAGGACGGAACGGTGACGGCGGGCAACGCTCCGGGAACCAACGACGGGGCCGCCGCCGCGGTGGTGACTTCGCTTGAAACCGCGCAGAAGCTGGGGAAAAAGCCCATGGCGCGGATTGTGGCACAGGCGGTCAGCGGCGTGGAGCCGCGCTGGGTGATGATGGCCCCGGTGGACGCTGTGCGATCACTGCTTGAAAAAACCGGCTGGAAGATTGAAGACGTCGACCTCGTTGAACTGAACGAGGCTTTTTCCGTGCAGGCCGTGGCCGTCATCGAGCAACTGGAACTCGATCCGCAGAAGACCAACGTGAATGGTGGCGCGGTGGCGCTGGGGCACCCCATCGGCGCCTCGGGTACGCGCATTTTGGTGGACTTACTCTACGAAATGGAACGCCGCGACGCCCGGCGCGGAATTGCTGCGCTCTGTCTGGGCGGAGGCAACGCCATTGCGCTGGCGGTGGAACGGGAGACGGGGCAAGCAGGGAGGAAATCTTGACCGTCCGCTTGGTCGGAGTTGTCGGCGCGGGGACTATGGGCCACGGGATAGCGCAAGTGCTGGTACGCAACGGGTATTCGGTAGTCCTGCATGACACTACCCCGGAACTGGTGGGGTGCGGGGCAGAAAGAATTTCACGCGGGCTTGCGCGGGACGTCGAAAAAGGTCGGCTGACGGCCGAGGAAAAGCAACAGGCCGAGACTAGACTGAGGACCACCACCGAGCTATCGGACCTTGCTTCCGTTGACGTCGCAATCGAGGCTGTTACCGAGAAATTTGACGTTAAAGCGGAAGTCTTCCGCTCCCTCGAAATGATCTGTCGGCCGGAAGCGCTTTTTGCCAGCAACACATCATCAATTTCCGTCACCCGCCTGGCAGGAGCAACGAAACGTCCCGCGCAGTTTGTGGGTCTCCACTTTTTCAACCCCGTGCCAGTTATGAAGCTGGTGGAGATTGTTCCCGGGCTTGATACGGCGGAAGAGACGGTGACGGCGGCAGAACAGATCGCGACCACCGCGGGCAAGACGCCCATCCGCGTGCGGGACTTTCCGGGGTTTATTTCAAACCGACTGCTGATGCCCATGATTAATGAGGCGGTGTACGCTCTGATGGAAGGCGTGGCCAGTGCGGAGGGCGTGGACGGCGTGATGAAGTTGGGCATGAACCATCCGATGGGACCGCTGGAGCTCGCCGACCTGATCGGCCTGGACGTTTGCCTTGATATCATGAAAGTGCTATACGAAGGGTTTCACGATTCGAAGTACCGGCCATGCCCGCTGCTGGAAAAGATGGTGGAAGCGGGCCGGTTGGGGCGTAAGTCAGGGAGGGGTTTCTACAATTACGCGAAGGCGTAGCCCAACTCAGGGCCAGCGCGGGTCCCGCAAAAACACACACCTGGGACAGCCAGCCGCCCCGCAAAACCCATTGAGTGCAAGTGCAGGAAAAAGGGAGGATGCCTGTATGGCAGAAGAACGAACCGACCGTATGAAGGCCATTGAAATGGCCCTGACGCAAATTGAGAAGCAGTTCGGGAAGGGCTCGATTATGCGCCTGGGCTCAAAGCAAGCCCTGGTACCCGTGGATGTGATTCCGACGGGAGCCCTCTCGCTGGACGCGGCTCTGGGCGTCGGTGGGGTTCCGCGCGGCCGGGTGGTGGAGATCTACGGTCCTGAAGCCAGCGGCAAGACCACCATCGCACTGCATCTGGTAGCTGAGGCCCAGAAAAAAGGCGGGATGGCGGCCTTTGTGGACGCAGAGCACGCTCTGGATGCGAAATACGCCTCCCGGCTGGGTGTTGACGTGGACAACCTGCTGGTTTCGCAGCCCGATTTCGGCGAGCAGGCGCTTGAAATCGCGGAGGCACTGGTGCGTTCCAACGCCATCGACATCATTGTGATTGACTCGGTGGCGGCGCTGGTACCGCGCGCAGAACTGGAAGGCGACATGGGAGATTCCATGCCCGGGTTGCAGGCCCGGCTGATGTCGCAGGCGTTGCGTAAATTGACCGCATTGGTCTCAAAATCAAAGACTTGCCTGGTTTTCATCAACCAGATCAGGGAAAAGATCGGGGTAATGTTCGGCAACCCGGAAACCACAACCGGTGGACGCGCTTTAAAGTTTTATTCTTCGGTACGCCTGGATGTCCGCAGGATCGCGTCCATCAAGGACGGAGAACAGGTGGTTGGAAACCGAACCCGCGTCAAGGTGGTGAAAAACAAGATGGCACCGCCTTTCCGGGATGCCGAATTCGACATTCTCTACGGCGAAGGCATCTCCAAATCGGGCGACCTGATCGATCTGGCCGTCGGAATGAACTTGATTGAGAAGAGCGGTTCGTGGTATTCCTTTGCCGGTGAGCGAATTGGGCAGGGGAGGGAAAACACGCGCCAGTTTCTGACCCAGAATCCGGATGTATACGAGAAGGTTCAGGTTGAGGTGCGCAAAGCACTGAATTTGCCGGGGCCGAGGGAAGATGCCGAGCCCGCGGAAATGGGCACGGCAAAAAGCAAGAAATAGTCCCACCCGCAAGCGGTCATAGTTTAAAGAAACCAGAAGGATTGCCGAGAGGACTTGCAGGCAGCGCGCAGAAGCCGCCAGGGAGTAGGATAGTCGTTCACATTGGTACACATTCTGAGGAGACACGGTCGGCGTTGAAAAAGAGACTCGCTGTTCTGGTTGTTGCACTGATAGGATTACTGGGATTTGACATTCTTCCAGCGGGACTGCTCCCGCAGGGGATGGCAGCCGCGCCTCAGGCCGTGGCCCGCCGGCGTGTTCGCCACTCGCGGCGACGGCATGTCCGCAGACACTGGAGCCCATGGCGAGTCAGCTCTTTCGACGAAAACCCTGGTGTTGGCGACACCACTGAAGGAGAAGATCTGGCCGTGCGACAGGCGGCGGTCCAGGCCCTGGGCAACCTGAATGGAAGCGTTGTGGTGGTTGATCCGAACAACGGACGGATCCTCACAATTGTTAACCAGAGGTTGGCCTTTAGCGGGGCGTTCCGGCCCTGCTCCACCTTTAAGCCCATTGTGGCCCTGGCGGCCCTGAAGCAGGGCATTATCACCCCGCAAACACGGCTTTATGTGGGCAATCACTCACTGATAGACCTGACCGACGCACTGGCGCATTCAAACAACAGGTTCTTTTACAGACTCGGCGAGATGGTAGGCTTCAAGCTGCTGGCCCGTTACGCGCATGAATTCGGCCTGGGGCAGAAGGCTGGACTGGACATTCCCGGGGACCAGCCGGGAGAATTTCCAACGGAAGCGCCTACGGACGGCGAGGTTGGATACCTGGCCTATCTGGGCAAAGGAATTGAAGTCACCCCGCTGCAGTGGGCCGCTGTGGCTTCCGCCATTGCCAACGGCGGAACGCTCTATTATCTGCAATACCCCCGCACTCGCGAGGAAGCGGAGCATTTTGAGCCCCGGATCCGCCGCCAACTGACTAACCTGCAGGCACAGATTCCCGACGTGAGGGCTGGCATGGCTGCGGCTGTTTCCTACGGCACGGCCCGGAGCGCAAGTGACGGGGCTTTCCAGATTCTGGGCAAGACTGGAACTTGCAGCGAAGACGGGGCCAAGCTGGGATGGTTTCTATCCTACTCTGAAGCGCGGCCCCAGTACGTGGTGGTTGTCCTGCTTCGTGGTGGCTGGCAAATGTACGGCCCCCATGCGGCTGAAATCGCTGGCCGGGTTTATAAGGACCTGCAGGGATCCAGCCCCAATGATATGCAGGCAAGCAAGTCCGACCTTGGTGAGTAAACCCAAGCCCCAAGAACCCGAGTCCCAGGATCTTGCCTTGCCAGGCAGGCGGGGCGAGAAGAATTTTCTCTTCCCGCCCTGAATTTCCAGCATCTGGCGTATGCAGCAGAAAAAAATTCTTACGCCTTTGCCTGCTCCTCGATATTCCCCGCATGTAGACCGCATTCCTTCCTGGTTTGATCCTCCCACCACCAGCGGCCTTCGCGCTCGTGTTGGCCAGGAAGCACCGCCCGCGTGCAGGGCTCGCAACCAATTGAGATAAAGCCGCGTTCGTGCAGGGGATTGAAGGGAACATTGTTTTCGCGGATGTAGCTCCACACCTGTTTGGAGCTCCAGTTGGCCAAAGGATTGAACTTGATCAGGTCGCGGCCCGGCCGGGAGAACACAGGATCGACCTCAACCACGGGCACCTGCGCGCGCGTGGAAGGACTCTGATCGCGACGCTGGCCAGTGACCCAGGCCTCCAGGGTTCCAAGCGCTCTCTTGAGCGGCTCTACCTTACGAACGGTGCAGCACTCCTTGTGCCCATCTTGATAAAAAGAGAACAGCCCTTTCTCCTTGACCAGCTTTTCTACCGCGGCAACCTGAGGGAAGAAGATTTCCACCGGGATGCCGTAATGCTCGCGGACCTTGTCGAGAAACTGATAAGTCTCAGAGTGCAACCTGCCGGTGTCGAGCGAAAAAACCCTGAACTTGCCGCCGATTTTCGCCGCCAGGTCGACCAGGACCACGTCTTCCGCCCCGCTGAAGCTGATTCCAAGCCCGCCCCCGTAGTTCTCAATGGCAAACTCCATGATCTCGCTTGGATGCTTCTCGGCAAGAGTTTTTGCAATTTCAGGAATATCCAGTGTTTCGAGTTCCATAGTTTCCTTTCGTCCGTTCCGGATTGAGATGTCTGGAAGGCTTCGCCCCGCGCCCCATCTAGCCGGCGAGTAAACGCGCCCCCAGTGAAAAGTACAGAATGCTGAAAAGCCATGTGATGTAACGTTCGGGAATCCGGCGTGTCAGCCGGCTTCCGATGATGACTCCCGGCACCTCGCCAGCCACCAGCAGAAGGAAAAGATTGGCATTGAAATTTCCCATCTCCCAGTGCAGCGACCCGGCCAGCGCCGTCGTCACCAGTCCAAACAGAATGTCGGTTCCCACCAGGCTTCCCAGCGGCAGAGGCACCAGCACCAGCAGCGAGATCATCAGCAAGCTTCCGCTGCCCACCGAGGTCATGGATACCAGGAAGCCTACAACCGTTCCCACGGCGGCAAGCTTGAGGCCGCCGTTTCGGAAGCTGAGGTTCGAATATTCGGCGGAAGCGGCCTGCTGCCTGCTGCGCAGGAAGGGCAGGAAAAATGAGACGCCGAAAAGCGTCAGGCCCAGCAGGACTTTTAATGAGTGGTCGAGCTCCGCTTCAGACAACCATCCTTTCAGCATGTGAATGAACAGGATGCCCGCAACCGAGCCGGGAATACTTCCCGCCAGAAGGTATCCGGCCAGGTTCCAGCGCACCTGGCCCAGCTTGCGATGCTCCACCACGCCCGCCA
>JAJXZM010000570.1 GCA_021780055.1 Acidobacteriota bacterium | reverse complement strand
CAAACTGAAGCCGCCACCAAAGCCTCGGCTCTTTCAGGCAAATCGCTGGCTCGGTCTAGTGTGTCCCCGGGCGAACTAACGGCCTGATGCGACGAGCCATATCGCCACGTCAGAAATGCGGCGAGGCTTCTTACAGGCAACGAGATCGGCGAAACTCGAATTGTAGTGCCTCGTTGGGAATACCCGACGGCGGAACCGAAGGTGCGGGCCACAGGTAATCAGCTGCGCTCAGGGGATAGCCGTTGTAAAAGGAGAACGATGATGACTAAGGTCGAAGCGATCATTCAGCCGGCTAAATTCGAGTCTGTCAAAGAGGCTCTAATAGACATTGGGATAGAGGGAATGACAGCCTCCGAAGTCCATGGCCACGGGCGGCAGAAGGGCCATACCGAAATGTATCGCGGCCACGAATACACAGTCGACCTTCTCCCGAAGATGAAGGTGGAAGTTGTGTTGCCGGACGCCCTCGCTGGCCAGGCTGTCGATGCCATCGTCAAGGCGGCACGGAGCGGCAAGATCGGTGATGGCAAGATATTTCTCTCGGAGGTCAGGGAAGCGATTCGCATCCGCGACAACCTGCGCGGCGACGAAGCCCTTTGATTTTTCATGGGCATCCTTCAGGTTTGTAGGCTGGCCTCGCCCTCTGCAAACGTCAGCAGGGGGCTTGAGCCTGCGCTTTAACGGGTTTGGATTACGTGGTTAGCGCTTCAGGAAGAGCAAAAGAACAGTTGTGGAATAAACGCGAAACACACCGATCGAGTCCCAGGAATAGGCCAGTATCCTTTTCTTGGAACGATACACAAGGGCGATCATGCTGATGGCGGTCATGATCATCGCCGCGCACGCCGTCAACGCGTGCGTGGGGGAAACAAACGACAACAGAGGCCCCTTTAAGAAAAATACGTCGTCGATTGCCAGAATCAGCAGGTTAAAGAGGTTGCTTCCCAGGACGTTGCCGACCGCCAGGTCCACAGCGCCCATTCGAAGTGCGGCCTTGCACACGACAACTTCCGGCAATGAAGTCGCCGAGGCCATCAGGACAACACCGATCCACGTCCTTCCCATCCCCGTCTTCTCCGCGATCACATCCCCATAGTGGGAAAGGCGCGACCCTCCGTATACGATTACGACGGTGCAGATCAGGAATTGGATCCAGACAAGCATCTATGCGGCCTTCGTATGTTTCCGCAGAAACCACTTTTCCGCTTCTACAGCCCAGAGAATCAAGGAACTGACAACCAGGGTAAGAATCAGGTCGGGAAGGGGCAGAGCTACGGTCTTGAAAATTGATTGAAGGAACGGCACATACACCAACGCAAGTTGCAGTAGGACCGTCAGCGCCACCGCGCCCAGCAGCGGTTTATTGGATAACAGGCCAATTTCAAACAGCGACCGGCGTTCAGACCGGATGGCCATAACATGAGCCATCTGCGAGAGGGTGAGAGTTGTGAACACCATCGTCTGCCATTTGGGATCGCCGGCGTGCCAGTAGCCTTCGGCAACGCCCAGACAAAGGAGTCCCATTAGGAAGCCAACCCAAAGGGTGTGTCGGCCCATGCCCCGGGCAAAGATGCTTTCTTTCGGCTGGCGCGGGGGGCGACGCATAGTGTCTGACTCGGCTGGCTCCAAGCCCAATGCCAGCGCGGGTAAACCGTCAGTCACCAGGTTCATCCAGAGGATTTGCAGCGGGAGCAAGGGCAGGGGCATGCCGAAGAAAGGCGCGACCAGCATCAGCCAAATTTCACCGGAATTTGTTGTCAGGATGTAGCGGATAAACTTCCGAATATTGTCATAAATCACCCGGCCTTCTTCAACGGCAGCGACAATGCTGGCGAAGTTGTCATCCAGCAAAACCATATCCGCAGCTTCTTTGGAAACGTCAGTCCCGGTGATTCCCATGGCAACGCCGATGTCCGCCTTTTTCAGCGCTGGAGCATCGTTTACGCCATCGCCGGCCATCGCGACAATATGGCCCCGACGGTTGAGACCTTTCACAATCCTGAGCTTGTGCTCAGGAGAGACTCTGGCGTAAACAGGCGCCGACTCTGTCAACTGCTCCAACTCTTCAGGCGAAGTCCGGTCGAGCTGAGATCCTGTCACTACACTGCCGTTATCGGAAATTCCAAGTTGGCGGGCAATATACCGGGCTGTCAAGGGATGGTCACCGGTAATCATCATCGGGCGAATGCCTGCCGTTTTGCAGGTGCTGACTGCTGCTGCTGCTTCCGGCCTGGGTGGGTCAATCATCCCAATCATGCCGACGAAGGTCAGCTCGCGTTCAAGATCATCTGTCTCGGCGTTGCGAGGAGCCACAGGCAGGCAGCGAAACGCAACGCCCAGAACACGCATTCCGTTGGCCGCCATCTTGTCATTCTCAGCCAGCAGCCGCTCCTGCCAGGTTTCGTCCAGCGGCACTTGCCCTCCGTCCACCCAGACTGAGCTCGACAGGCCTAAAAGGACATCGACTGCTCCCTTGGTAAATGCGATGGCAGAGGAAGTGCCCTCGCTGCAGGCAACTCGAACTCCTTCCGGTATCAACTCCGGTTCAGAGGAGGAGCGATGGACCGTCGTCATTCGCTTGCGCTCAGAGGTGAAAGGGACCTCGCCAATTCGCGGCAGAAGGCGATCCAGCTCCGGCTTCTGGAGTCCTGATCGCGCTGCAGCCACGACCAATGCGGTTTCGGTAGGGTCGCCAAGAGGCCCGGATAAGTTTGCCCCGGTCGAGTTCAATCTCATCACGGCGTCGTTGCACAGCGCGGCTCCCGCCAGCATCAGATTAAATCCCACCAGGCCAAGTTCCGGAAACTCGCTACGGTAGTCGTCTGATCCGCGCTCGTGAACCTCCACCTTACGGTCTGGAAGCTGAAAGACCGTTGCGGCCATCTGGTTTTCAGTCAAAGTGCCGGTCTTGTCAGAGCAGATGACCGTGACGGATCCCAAGGTTTCAACCGCAGACAACTTGCGGATCAGAACCCTGCGCTTCAGCATGCGCTGGGCGCCCAGCGTTAGAGCAATGGTCATAACAGCCGGCAGACCCTCCGGCACAGCGGCAACCGCGATGCTGACGGCCGTGAGGAAAAGTACCTCAAGATTCTCTCCGCGGAACCAGCCAAGCACAAAGATCAGCAGAACGATGAAGAGGGCAGCTGCCGCAAGCGCTTTTCCGAGTTGGCCCATGCGCCTTTGCAGAGGTGTCGGTTGCGCTTCCACGGTCTGGATCATTCCAGCGATCTGGCCCAGCTCCGTACGCATGCCGGTTTCTGCCACGATGGCTTCTCCGCGTCCAGCGGTGATGTATGTCCCCATGTAAACCATGTTGTGGCGATCACCCAGCGCCAGGTCCGCTTGGCCCAGCTGATCGCTGGTCTTCCGGACCGGAAGAGACTCGCCAGTCAACGCGGCTTCCTGCGTCTGGAGGTCTGCACTTTCAATTACGCGACAGTCAGCAGCCACAAAGCTTCCTGCTTCCAGCAAAATAATGTCGCCGGGAACAAGGCTAACCGCAGAAGCTTCACGGACTTCCCCGTCCCGCCGAACCTTCACAGATGGGACTGAAAGTTTCTTAAGGGCAGCCATCGCCTTTTCCGCCCGATACTCCTGGGTAAAGCCAAGGACTGCGTTGAGAACAACAATTGCCCCGATGGCAATGGCATCGCTGTAATCACCAAGAAGCGCGGAGATCACGGCAGCAATGATCAGAATGATCACCATCAGTTCCTTCAACTGATCGAGGAAAATCAGCCAAGGGCTTTGGGTCCCGGTCTCTTTCAGTTCGTTGGAGCCAAACTCGGCCAGCCGGCGCGTGGCTTCAGCCTCGCTAAGACCGGTAAGCGAGTTACTCCCTAATTCTTCTACAGCCGCTTCTGGTTTGATCTGGTACCATTTGGTCATGGAATGCACTGTGCCGCGATGGAGTCCACCTCAGAATTGGCGGGCTTCTCAGGCCGACTCTCCAAGGTGCTTGGTGTGACTTCGCAGGCTCCGGCATCTGGGTGTTTTTCTGGCCCGTTAAGTGCCGTGGACTTCAAATATGTCAAACCGGATTGTTGCGCCTGCTCTAAGTCGAGAATACACGAGATGGAAAGGGATTCAAAGGTTTACGTCGATCAGACTGTTGTCTTCCCACCTTGTCATTTCACTGGGCAGGCAGCCAAGTCCGCCATCTTCACGCCAGCTGGCCGTTCACTTCGCTGGCAATTGCACCTCTAGAGTTTCTACGAGTGGAGCAACTGAGATGTTTGTTCGACAAATCATGCTGGTACCCGTCATCACGGTTGATGAAGATTGCTCATTGGAAGAAGCCGCGAAGATCATGCTCGATCGCAACATAGGGGGCCTGCCCGTCATCGACGATCAAGGCAACCTCTGCGGCATTGTGACCGAGTCCGATTTTGTTGCCAAGGAGAAGGGTATCCCGTTCTCCATCTATCGCTTTCCACAGATGTTTGGAGAGTGGATGCCGCATGAACACGTCGAGCGAATCTACGAGTCAGCTCGCCGCCGCGTAGTGCGAGAAATTATGAGCCGCGATGTCATCTCTGTAACTGAGGTCGACACGATCGAAACGGTCCTGGAAAAGATGCTGAAAGGCGGAATTCATCGTCTGCCTGTTGTGCGGGACCGGAAGCCGGTTGGCATCGTTACTCGCCATGAACTGCTGCGGCTGATGCTCAGCCAATTCCCGCAAGTGAATGAAAAATAAATGGTAGCTGCGAAAGAATTACAGCCGCAAATTATGCACTTGAATCTGGTCTCGGACAGTGGTAGTTAGTTGTACATGGACAAGCAGAGTCCACCGGAAGTAAAGGTTTCATGATCACACCGCTCTTGCGGTGCGGACCGATCCCAGCGGACAAACGTTGGGCGACGGCCAAAGAGAAAGAAACCATGGGGGAGCCACCAGGCTCCCCCATCTGCATTTAGGGAGCATGCCCGGCGGGCGGGTCTCCACGCTTGTTGGCATGATGCCCAAGATTTCGCCTCCGGGCGCCATGCTTTGACCGGAATCAATTGGATGCGGCGTGTAAAGCCCCCGTCGCTACCCTGGTGTTCCACCCGAAGTGCCCTTTTCACCCACTCCCGTGCATGAGAAAATGAATGGGTTCAGGCAACGGAGGTTTCGCATCAGAAAACCCCCTGTCTGCTCTGGGTTGTTTTCTTGCAACTGTATGCGTGCTCACTTTGCTGAATTTCCCTACTTCGGTCAGCCTTTCTCAACTCAAGAAGCAGACCAAGGCAAAGACGCCTGTCTTCGATTGGGCCATCGGCTGGCTTTCCTGGGAAAATAAGGTCCCGTTCACACAGCAACAACGTTCGATTCGAGTTCGCCTCATTTAATTTTGTTCTCCCCCTGCATCGCTTTGTCAGATGAAAACAATCGAAGGCCTAAGTCGCTTGCGTGGTCGATGACGCCTATTGACTTATCAGGCTGCACGAGTGGCTTGAGGGACTTTCCGGAATAGCTTGTTTTCCTCGAAAGCCGTGCCCAAACCTGCTTCGACCGGCTATGCCATTGGCGAGTCGGTGCACGACACACACCGGTTTCAAGAATTTGGAACTGACCTGCTTCCAGCCTGCCATCCCGAGGCGCCCTGCTCGTCATCCAAGAGAAAGTAGCACCACATTTGAGGACAGGCAATTGCCAAAGACAGAGTGCTGAATTTACTATGAGGTCGGGGGCACTTCATCTTTGCAGGGTGGGGCCAAGGAAGGATTGATTTGAAAACCATTGTCCATTTCGTTCTACTTTTTCTGATCACTGCAACTCAATGCTTCGCCGCCACGCCGGGCACATGTTCGGCCGGAACACCTGTAACGAAGTTTCAGCTGCTCGTTGTCCCAGAGCGGGGCGGGCCACCACTCCCTGTCAACTCGATCAACGTGATTCTGCATGGCGAGAAACTGAAATACGAGCCGCCAACTTCCGACCCGAAGAACGGGCCGAAGGGAAAAATCACAGTACTCTTCGTCCCAGCCGCAAAAGGGACATCCGGCAAGATTGAAATCCTGCCGCCGCTGCCCGCCAATGTTGCCGAGGAATGGAAAGTCCCCGCTCGCGCTTCGATTGTCGGCGTGGTTTACGGACCGCACGGGCTTGACGTTAAGAAGGTCAATTCTCTGGTTGAGCGCAACCAGGATCTGATTCCGCAGCTTGCTGATTACGCCGAAAAGGCTGCAACAGTGGAGGCGCTGGTCCAGACGCTTTCCAAATATGAGCAATCGCCGCCAGCCGGCCGCGACCTTGATGCCGTGCTCAAAGGTTTTTCGTCGCAGTACGGAGTTACTCTCCCGTCGATCAGTTCGACAGCTCCTGCCGACCAGCAGGCCTCGCAACTTCTGCACGCCGTTGTGCCCGCGCTGTCGTCGTACGATCCCCTGGCGGAACGCGGAAGTTCCACCACGCTCCAGCAATCTGCCGGAGTGGCGGCCTGGGTAGCGGCGCTTTTCTGGGGAAGCACGCCCGTAGGGCTGGCGGCCGGCGGCGCATCTCTTCTGCAAAACATGCGGACCATGATGTTTCCTGACACGGATTTCCGTGCGGCCTTCGCGCAACCCGCGGCCTCAGGCAATCTGGAACTTTGCACTACTCAAAAGGAGCCCGCCAAGCGCATGCGGACGGCCTACCTGTGGGTGCGAAGAGTTCCCAATGTTGGACCGCCGGCGGTTTCACTTCCCGCGACAACGCATGTCCCGCTCGACTGGAAGTCTGAAATCAAGGTGACCAGCAAGACGCGGGCGCAGTTAAGGGACCTTCCTCGCGCGCGCGAATGGAAACTGGTTTCCGACGATCACAACTCGTCGATTCCCGTGAATGTTACCGTTGGTTCCTCCGCCGACACCATGGCGATTGACCTGACCAAGGCGAAGCTTGCGCCGGGCAAGTACAAGCTGGCTGCGCTCTGGGACTGGACGCCGTTTGATGTGGCCGGCACGGTGGAAGTCCACAAGTTTGCCGACCTCTCAACCGCAAAGGTTGCGCCGGAATCTGAAGACAATCTCGTCCAGGGAAGCGGCACGGTTGCCGTCAAGCTGACGGGCCCCGACTTCGAATTTGTGAACAACCTGTCGTTAGTGAAGGCGGGCGACAAGAACGCCGTCGCGAAAGTCCTCAATTTCACGCTGGACAAAGGAAAGCAGGGAGGCGAGCAGCACACGCTGGAAACGGACGTTGATACGTCCAACATCGAGGCGGGAAGCTATATCCTGATGCTGAGCCAGTTGAACGGAACCAGTCACGACGTGCCGCTGACCGTCCATCCGCCCAATCCCAAGCTCTCGGACCTCCCGTTGCGCGCCAACCTGGGAGAGAAGTCGCAAACGCTCACCCTGCACGGGTCCGGTCTCGATCGCATCACCAGCATCACGAGTGACGGCGCAAAGTGGACGCTGGCTCCGGCGTCTCCAGACAGCAACGCAGCGACGGAGCGCGGTGTCACTCTGCAACTTGAGCCGAAAGCCCGCAAGGGCGAATTGCTCACCGCCAACCTGCACATTGAAGGAATCGGCAAGCCGCTGGCGATCGAGGACGTCGTCCACGTGGTGGGCCCACGCCCCCGGATCACGGACGTGCGCGCGTCGTTCCCCAAGGAGAGCAACGTGGCGCTTGCGAAGAGCGAAATTCCCGCGGGGTCGCCGGTCAGCTTTGCCATCGAGGCGGCAAACATGGGGCCCAGCCCTGCCGTCACTCTCGATTGCAGCAATGACGGCGATACACGGCAGCAACTCACGCTGCATCCCGGCGACAGCGGCAAATCCGCGCAACTCGATTTTGCCGGCAGCGGCACCCTGTTTCTCTCGGTTGATCCGGGCGCTGTAGGCCAGTCAGGTTGCCTGCTGGACGCCACCGTCACCGATCCGACCACCGGCAGTTCCGACCCCTACACGCTGGGCCGCGTGACGCGTTTGCCGCGGATCACGAAATTCGCCTTAAGCGATGAAAAGCTTGGCAACGATCTCTATGGGGGTACGCTTACCGGCCAGGACCTGCAGATGATTGACAAGACCGGATGGACGCCCGACGCCGGCTACCCGGTGCAAGGGATTCCGACGACGGTCAGCGGATCGCCCCAGGAACAAACTCTCAAGATTGAGATGGCGTGGCCGCCGCCCAGCCCGGGCGCGCCCATCTACATCTGGCTGCGCGGCGAGAATACCGGCCGCCTCACCGCCATTCGATACTAGCCGCCATTCTGCTGTAGCGGCGGGTTCACCCCGCCATGCACGTCATTCTGAGCGCAGCCCTGTCCCGGATGGGACGGGGCGGAGCGAAGAATCCCCGTATTTGTATTGAAGGAATTGGTGA
>JAJXZM010000300.1 GCA_021780055.1 Acidobacteriota bacterium | reverse complement strand
AAAGAGGAAACCATCGAGCAGACCATCTATCACAAGAACCTGAAACCGGTGGTGTACGTCACGGGCGACGTTGCCGGCCAGGAAGAGAGCCCAGTCTACGCGATGATCAGGCTGGCAAAAGAGCTGAACTCGGTCAAGGCTCCCAACGGAACCAGTGTGGAACGCTATCTGACCCACCAACCCTTCCTGACCAACACCTATTCAATGAAGTGGGACGGCGAGTGGCAGATCACCTATGAAGTTTTCCGTGACCTTGGCTTCGCGTTTCTTGTAGCGTTGATCCTGATTTACGGAATAGTCGTCGGATGGTTCCAGTCATTCATCGTCCCGCTGGTCATCATGGCGCCGATTCCTCTGACGCTGATCGGCGTTCTGCCGGCCCACGCAATCATGGGCGCCTTCTTTACGGCCACGTCCATCATCGGAGTGATTGCCCTTGCCGGCATCATTGTTCGCAATTCCATATTGGTGGTGGACTTTGTGGAACTGCGTCTGGCGCAGGGAATGTCATTGGAAGAATCCGTCATTGATGCCGGGGCCGTCCGGTTCCGCCCCATCCTTCTTACCGCGGCCGCCGTGGTTGTAGGCGCGCTGGTGATTCTGTCTGACCCCATATTCCGTGGATTGGCTATTGCCCTGATTGCGGGCGCTATTGCTTCTACCCTGCTCTCGCAAATAGCCGTGCCCGTCCTGTATTACATGACCGCCCGCAAGAAACACGCGCAGGCTAACACCGACAAACCGGCCGGAGGTGCGGAATGACACTTTTTAAACCGAGTAACGTTTTGTGCGCAGTCGATCTGAGTCCGGTCTCAGGCGCCGTCCTCAAATGGGCAGGCCTCTTTGCCCGCACGTTCGGAGTGCCGCTCGAAGCCCTTTACGCCGATTGGTGGGAGCCGCCACGATACTTCACCGAGACTCAGATTGAGCAGCTTTCACGCCAGGAAAAGGAACGTGAACAGGCGGTGGAGCGCGAACTCGAGACCTTGGCAAAGTCAGCGCTGGACGAACTGGTACCTTACAAGACCACCGTCGTTGAAGGGCATCCAACCGAGCGAATCCTGGAGCGGGCGAAGCAGATGTCCGCTGGCCTGATCGTGATGGGTAGTCACGGCCGCACCGGAGTTGCGCGGCTGCGCCTGGGTTCAGTGGCCGAGGACGTTGTCCGCTCATCCAGTTGTCCGGTCCTGATTGTGAAGTCAGAGCAGAGCCCGGAACAATTGCCCGCCATCAAAAACATTCTCTGCCCCATCAATTTCACGAGCCTCTCGCAGCAAAGCATGGTAATCTCTTCGGAGCTTGCCGCCGCATTCGGGGCAAGGCTCTGGGTTGTCCACGCAACAGACCACAAAGAAGTGAAAGAGGAAGAAGTACGCCAGCGCATTTGCGATTGGGTTCCTCAGGAAGTGCGGGGGCGTTGCGAGGTTTCTGAAGTGGTTCGCCAGGGCGACCCCGCCGAACAGATTATTCTTGCGGCGAGGGAACACTTGGCAGATCTCATCGTCATGGGAGCGCAGCACCGGCCGTTCCTGGAATTCACCACTTTGGGAACCACAACTGAAAGAGTGATGCGACACACTCATGCTTCGGTTCTGGTTATTCCGGCAGCAAAAAAAGGAACACGATAATCAACCTTTAAGGAGCGTCACATGGACTTGAATCGATGGCTTCGGCTGATTGCCGGGCTTTTTGTTTTTGCCACCGTTCTGCTCGGGCATTTCGTCAATGAATGGTGGTACGCGTTCACCGCCTTCGTAGGCTTGAACCTGTTCCAGTCGGCTTTCACCAACTGGTGCCCGATGATGGCCATTCTGCGCAAGATTGGCATCAAGTCGTAGATTGATCAAACAGGCCCCTAACGTGGTGCGGAAGCCGCGAAACTCTGCATATAGGGCTATATAAGGCCCAGTTCTTATGCCGGGGCCGCCGGATAAGGTGACAACCCGCTATGAGCCCTCGCGCCCCGCAAGAAAATGGCCCGGACAGTTTGGATTCCCACCGCCCGGGCCGTTTCTTTCTGCGGCGCTGGGTGCAATAGCCGGCCCCGCAATTCGATTCCAGGAGCGTGCCTATCGTTTGCGGACCTGTTCTGCAACCAGGTCAGGGACCTCCGGCGTTGTCACCGTCTTATAGAGCAACCCCTTCACCGAAACACTGTCTCCGGAGCTGAGCCCGCCCACGCCCGATACATCCTCATAGGTCGTCCCCGACGACGTCAGGACGCTGATCTGGCCGACGCTGGGGGTCGCGTTTATAAAAAGGCCCGGGAGATTATTGATCGTAAACGCTGACGAACTTTGAATCGCATCCACGCTTGCAGTGATCTCGGAGGGCTTCAGCGTAAGCTGGTCGGTGGCAACAGTGGTGCCTGTGGAGCCAGTGGAAATTCGCCTGACCTGCACCTCCTGGCCCACCATTAAATCCGCCGCTGAGGCAAAGCCATCCGTCGACGGAATGTTGAGCTGGATGTTGTTATCCACTTGGAACGTGGCCCCGCTCTGGATCGTCACTGTGATGGGATTCCCCACCTGAATACCCGTGATATCGGGAATCTCATCCAGGACCACCATGTTGAACTGAGTGGGACTCGTAATCGACACAACCACGCCTTCCAGGTCCTCTGCGTTGTTGTCGCCCTCCAGCTGGATTTCCTTCGCCACAAGAGCCCCACCGGACATCAACCCAACACTCACTTCCAGGTTCTGGTTCTGGGCCAGGCAAGAAAAATTGCTCGCAGTACAGCCGGACTGGCCGAAGTCCTCATACTGGGTGTTGGAATCCACCCCGATCACGAAAGACTTCCCGCTGGCATTCTGCAAAGTAAGCTGGTTATTTCCCACTGCCATAACTGTCCCCGACAAATCGTCAAAGTGGTCAAGTTGCTCGCCCTCACTCTCGCTGGTGGCCTGAAGCTGTGTGAAGCTGATGCTCGGGCTGATAGAAAGATCGCCCTGAATGGACTGATCCAGATTGAAATCCAGGGCTAGCCCGGTAGGAGAATTCGCAGTCAACGTTAGTGGAAAGGGAGCGCCCGAGTAAGTTGCAGTGGCCTGGCTGATGGAAGGTTTCAATTCACACACCTGGCCGTTCGCGCATCCGGCTATGGTGGCGCCTGAGTTGTTCTGAATCGTCAGTTCAGCATTCGCGAAAGTGACCTGAATACTCTGATATGTACCCGCGGGAGCACCACCGGTATTCAGCAGGGTTGTTCCGGTTTGGAGATTGGAAAGTTCAATATCGGTTGGTGAATTGAGCAATGAAACCGTGTTGCCGCTCTGCTGGAGAACGGCCCCTGTCACCTCGATTTCAAACGACAGAACGCTGACGCCACTCGGGGGTGTGTCCCCTATCGTCAGGCTGACTGGCACCGACCCCGGAGTAAGCGAAGAAGAGGTTGTAGTACTTCCCCCGCAACCGGCAAGCAAAAGTGAGATAGCTAAAACAAGAAAAGTCCCCGTAAGACTCCGTATTTTCATTGTGCCCCCGTTGACAGTTATTTGAGTATGAGCTGTCTATCAAACACTTCCATCAGGTCTTGCTGTGGAAACTGATACATCAAGCAATTAGCAGGCCAAAAGTTAGGACCCGTAGTTTGGTGTGGATAAGCGCCTAATTGTCACGAGGCAGCCCGTCCGCAAACGTAATATTTACACCGATAAGGAAAGAATTTACTGATCGAGTCTCCCCGGCAAAGTTCGCTTAATATCCGGAAATGAAAGAACGTATCACCGCCCGAAACACACATCCTGTGACCACCAAAGTGGAAAAGATCATGCTCTGGATTTACTCGGAAGTGTGGAGAACCGAATTTACGACTCCTGATTTCTTTCACAGTTTTATAATTTGACCAGGGATGGCTTAGCGATGCGCAGGGGTTCACTGTTGAAAGCGGTTGGGTTTATCACCGGGATTGGAGGAATCGTGTGTCTTTCCACGTGGGTCTCGTATCGTACCTGGCCGCAAACCATCAACACTCAGTTGCCGCCGTGCCTGCCTGTCGTCAGGTTTGAGGGCAACCGCCTGGCCATTCAGCTTCGCACCGATGCCCTGCTGGCAAGGGTGGGCGAATGCAAGTCTGAGCTGGAAGCCTACCTCCATTATGAATATCTGAAAACTCACGCCGGGCTTGCCGCACCTCGCGTCCTGCTGACTGTGAAGCACGCCGATTCGGGTCCGCTGTATGAGATTTTTCTCGTGCTCGACAACAACTTACTCTCCGATGTTCCCTACCTGGGCCGCTTGACGGCGAAAGGTTATATTCCTGACTATCAATTGCGCCCTGTCAGTTTTGAAGGCCTGGCCCGTATGCGCCTTCAAACGACCGTATTTCTTGGCAGCTATAATCCCACTCACACTCCGCGGCTGTCGTCGTTGTCAACTTCACAGCTTCTTGTTCCGCTGGCACGTTTTCTGGTGTTCAAATCCCGCACCGACCGTCGCGTCCGTGAGCGCATCGAACCCGTACCCACCACGCTTACTTTTGACCAGGCCAAAGAACTGTCGGCAGACATTCTTGACGTCGTCCATTTCTACGACCTGCCGCTGGATGTTTTCCTCGGCATCGGCGCTATGGAAAACAACTACATGAACGTCCGCGGCGATCTGGACCACTCCGTCTGGAAGAGGCGGCCGCAACGGGGCGACATCGTCCTCAGGCGGGAGAGAGGCCGTGTGCTGGTCAGCGATTACGCCATGGGCATCTGGCAGATCACTCGCGAAACGTTGCGCAGCGCCCACGATCTTTATCTGAAGGACAAACGTGATTATTCAGCTTTGCCGCCCCGCCTGCGGCCTTCAAAGCGTCTGAGCTTTGATATTGATAACTCCGAAGTGCTTACAACTTACGCGGGGCTGCTGCTCCGCCATCTTCTGGACGAGACCCATGGCGACATCGCCAAAGCCGTCGGAGCCTATAACGGCAGTATTCAAAAGCCCAACTATCAGTACGCCGCCGGCGTCGAGGCCGTCGCCCTCTACGCGCGGGACTTTCTTGAACGCGCCGCCCATCTGGACGGGTTAAGTGTCGCAAAGTCCTGGCTGGGCCGCTCTTCCTCGCCCCAGCGCACCACAGAATCTCCAACGAGCCTGCCCACAGTTCCATCGAAGAATTACGCCGCCAGTCCGCAATAAACCAGCAATCCTCCGCGGGGCTGGCGCAGATACGCGCCTTGTCGTGTCTGCGGTCTCGCGAAGCGAGAGGCATTTGCTTAAGTTCATTACAACCGATCCTTTGCAATGATCGATGTATCCTTCAGAGAACAAAATCCCCAGCTTGACCACAGCCGCTTGCTGCCATCATGCTGCGGCTCCTGCAACCCGCTATTCTAGCTTTACTCAGCTTCGCTGATCGCAGACCCCAAAGATTGCGGTCTGCGCCAGCCGCAGTTTGGTATCCACGGACAAAGCTTTCCTGTCCGTGGGTAGTTTCCCTTGCGAAGAACCTACGGTCAGAACAACACTGACCATGGTTACCCGTTACCCGTTCAACCCCTGAAGCAATCGCCGGCCGATTTTGCTTGACAGGCGCTGGCCTAGTATGGTAGCCTTACTTCAGGCTGGCGAGGGCGGTTTCAGGTGGCAAATGGGAAAAATGGGACAAGAAAAAGATATTATTTTAAAAACAAAGCGGAGAAGTTATTGAAAACAAAGGGAACGCATACACAACTAGCCAAAAACAAACCCAAAACGAACCGGAGCTTTCCCGGGGCCAGGAAATTGGCGGAGAACGCGTCTACCCTCAAAGCCGGTATAATTATCGCGAGGCAAAGTTCCCCATTTCGCACATTTTTGTCGCGCACCTGTGTATGTCTTTGACATTGTCCGCCCACGGGCGTAGGATGGGCCTCGGGGTGCTCCTCTGAAACGTGGCTTTCTAAGTCTCACTTTTCATCTATCCGCACCAAACGGAGGCAACCGTTGCGTGTTCTTTTTTATGTTCCAGACAATCGCATTACTCACAGTTATATGCCGACCCTATGGCCCTATGTCCTTAAATCGCTGACTCCCCCCGGCCACAACGTCACGACACTCGACGGCAACGTCGTCCGAATGGATCCCAAACAACTTGCTGACTACGTTCGCGAGGAAAAATTTGACCTGGTCGGCATTGGCGGCATGACCCGAACCATTCACCGCTCCTATGCCGTTGCAGACGGCATTCGCGCCCTCGGCGTGCCAGTGGTAATGGGCGGGCCGCACGTTACGGAAGAACCGGAGGAAGCGCTTGAACACGCCGACAGCGTCGCCTGCGGCGAGGCCGACGACTTGTGGCCGCAGATGCTGAAGGATTTTGAAGCGGGCAAGCTGCAGCCCATCTACCGTTCCTGCGAGAAGCCCAGCCTTGAGAACTACCCGCGCATCCCGTGGGAACAGACCGATTTCAGGCAGTTTAGAGTACTACCGGCCTGGGCCTCCAAAGCGTTGCGCGCTTTTGGCTGGGGACGTTATGACGTCAGCATCTCACCTATCGAGACCGGCCGCGGCTGCCCCTACCGTTGCGATTTCTGCACCGTCAGCCCGTTTTTCGGAGAGAAAATCCGCTTTCGCACAAATGAAAGCGTGGTCGAGGAACTCAAGCTGCTGAAAAGTCTCGGGCGCACCCTGGTCTTCTTTGTCGATGACAATTTCGCCATCAATCCGCGCCGCGCCAAATCCCTGATGCGCGCCATGATTGAAGCCGACGTTCGCATTTACTGGGTGGCGCAAATCTCAATGAACCTGTTGCGCGATCAGGAACTGCTTGACCTGCTGAGAGCTTCCGGGTGCGTCTGTGTGTTCATCGGACTGGAATCCGTCCTGCCGGAAAGCCTGAAGGAAGTGAGCAAGACCTTCAACAAACCCGAGGAATATGGCCAGATCATCGGAGATCTCCAGCGGCGAGGCGTTTACTGCGTCACCGCCTTTATCATGGGAATTGACGCGGACCGGACCGGCGTGGCCCGCAAGACCTGGGACGTGGTCCAGAACTGGCCTCCGGGGTTCTTCCCCGTATTCAGCCAGCTCACGCCCCTGCCTGGAACGCCGCTCATTAAATCCCTCCACGAACAGGGACGGCTTGAGGAGCGCCACTGGTTGAACTACCGTCCCTACGGTGCGGCTTTTACGCCCAAACACATGACCCCCGCTGAACTTGAAAACGAAGTTCGCACCGCCTGGGGCATGGCTTACAGCCCTTCAGGAATCTTCCGGCGCGTCAGACGCATGCGGGACGTGCGGTTCGTTTCGAAACTGCTCTACGTGTTCGCCACTCTGGCGTTCCGCGGAATCTATTTCCGCCAGATGACTGTCCGTGCATGGCTCAAACTCATCTGGCAAAACCGGCGCTCCGTACGCGAGGTCTTCTCCCTGCGCTCGTTCACGAACCATGAAATTGCTCCTCTAGCGGACATCTCGTCTCCGCGGGTGCAGAATGCTTCGCCATCAACTGCAACGCCGGGCTCCTGAACAATTAGAACGTCTTTTTGTCGCGGTGGCGTTTCGCCCATTCGTCGGGATAAACCTGCCCCTTGCTCAACCTGGCTTTGCCGCCGTGGCAATCAACCAGGCTGCACCGAGAGAAGGTAAAATGGAGTTGTGATGTCTTTGGGCCGGAGGTGCGCCAATGAAAATAACCGTCGGTCTTTTGATAAGCCTTGCGTTATTCAGCGGCACGCTGTCGGCGAAGGAAGAGAAAGTCTCCCTCGATTTCCAACCGCCGCAAGTCATCTCGACAGTCGAGCCCTCCTACCCAGCCAATGCCGTATCGGGCGGAACAGTTGTTCTGAATGTAACGGTCGGTCCACATGGTGAAATTGAAGATGTAAAGGTACTAAAAGCCGCGGGCGGCTTCACGCAGCAGGCAATAGAAACCGTCAAGAAGTGGAAGTTCCAGCCGGCACAGTTCAACGGCAAGCAGGTTACGGCCTCAATTCCTGTGGTCTTTTCCTTCAGTCAACCCATTGTGTGGTGGGACAGGTCGTCAAAGTAGGATACCAGTCGAACCGCAGCAGTGTTGGTACGCAGTGTTAACGCAGAATCACTTTCAAGCAGCAATGGCGCCGGTGGCCAGGCACGTTTCTACAGCCCTGACCAGGTCGCGCTCCGGTACAGGCTCTTCCAGATAATCCCTTGCGCCGAGTTGCATTGCTTCCAGGTAGCAGCCCATATTCAGGACGCGTGCTACCACCAGGACCTGATTCCCGGGATCCAATTCTATCGACTTTTCCAGTACCCGCCGCCCCTCAAAGGACGGGCCTCCCTGGCTCAACACGACAAGGTCAAATTGTTCGGCCCTCAGACAGTCCAGCGCCTCAGCGTAAGTGCTGCACGTGACC
>JAJXZM010000277.1 GCA_021780055.1 Acidobacteriota bacterium | reverse complement strand
GACATCTTCCGTCATGGCGCGCTCAAGTTCGCCGAGATCAACACAGCCGTGCGCGTCGGATTTCAGGTTCTTCACCTGGTATCCGGAAGTTGTAACGCTGGCGGGGTTGGTGCCGTGCGCCGAGTCTGGAATCAGGATGTATTTCCTGGGATTGCCGCGATCGGCCAGGCAGGCCTGGATCATCAGAATGCCGGAAAGCTCGCCCTGCGCGCCCGCCGACGGCTGCAACGAAACTGCGTCCATGCCGGTGATTTCGGCCAGGCAGCGCGTCGTATCGTAAAGCACCTTGAGGCAGCCCTGCGTGAGTTCCGCCGGCGCGTAGGGATGGTCAGTCGCCAGGCCTTCCAGCCGGGCCACCACTTCATTGATGCGGGGATTGTATTTCATGGTGCAGGAGCCGAGCGGATAAAGCCCCGTATCCACGCCGTAGTTCCAGGTTGAAAGGCGGGTGAAGTGCCGGATGACTTCCAGCTCTGAGACTTCCGGAAATCCCGGTATCTCCTGCCGGCTGAGATCTTCGCCCAGAAGTTCAGCCGCCGAGGCCGCAGGAACTTCCGGCGCGGGGAGATCAACGCCGCACTTGCCGGGCGAGCTTCTCTCAAAGATCAGGTTCTCGTCGCGCGTAATGTGCGGCCTGGCATGGCGCGGATGTTCCTTCATGCTTTCTCCTGGCCCACGGCTTGCGGCGCGCCCGATGGGGCCGCGGCCTTGACTTGTTTCTGAGCTGAAAAATCCCGGTACACCTCGACCATCCTGTCGAGCGTTGCCTTGTTTATGGTCTCAGTGACGCAAACCAGCAGGTGGTCTTTCAACTCAGGGTAGAAACGCTCAAGATCAACACCGCCCAGTATCTTCTCTTGCCGCAACTCGCTGAGAAGGGCCTCAGCGCTTCCGGGGGCCTTGACAACAAATTCGTTGAAATACGGCGATGCAAACGGGATGGATGTTCCGGGCACGGCCGCGAGCTGATCGGCTGCATAGTGCGCCAGGGCCAGATTGTGTTCGGCCAGCGCCTTCAGCCCATTCTTGCCCAGCAGACACAGATAAATGGTTGCGGCCAGCGCGCACAAGGACTGGTTGGTGCAGATGTTTGAAGTGGCCTTTTCGCGCCGGATGTGCTGCTCGCGCGTGGCGAGGGTCAGCACGAATCCCCGGCGGCCCTCGGTATCAACGGTCTGGCCCACCAGCCGGCCCGGCATCTGCCGCACGAACTTTTCACGCGTGGCGAGGAAGCCGACGTAGGGCCCTCCGAAAGCGACCGGGACGCCGAAAGACTGCGCCTCGCCGCAGATGATGTCCGCATTTGCCGGGGGATTGACCACCGCGAGCGAAAGCGGTTCATTCACCGCCACCACCAGCAGAGCGCCGGCGCGATGGACAAGCTTGGCGATTTCACCGAAACGCTCGATGGCGCCCAGGAAGTTCGGCGATTGCACCACCACAACGGCGGTTTCCTTGCTGAGCGCCGATTCCAGCGCGGCGATATCGAGTTGCCCGGAAGGGCCGCAGGGTACCTCGGCAATTTCAGTTCCGAGATGCCGCAGGTAAGTGGCCATCACCTCGCGGTATTCCGGATGGAGCGTCCGGGCCACCACCACACGGTCACGGCGCGTGAGCCGCAGCGACATCAGGACCGCTTCGGTTGTAGCGGTCGAGCCGTCATAAAGCGAGGCGTTCGAAACTTCCATCCCGGTCAACTGGGCGATCAGCGTCTGGAATTCGAACATCGCCTGCAGGGTGCCCTGCGCGAGTTCAGCCTGGTAGGGCGTATAGGCTGTAAAAAATTCGCCGCGCGAAAGCAGAGAATCGACTGCCGCGGGACGGAAGTGCGAGTAAGCTCCCGCGCCCAGCAGCGAGGCGTATTCGCGCGTACTCTGGCCGGCGGCCTGCTTAAAGAACTCCAGCACTTCCTGCTCGGAAAGCGGGCCGGGCAGGTCCATCCTGCCCCGGAACCGGATCTGTTCAGGAATCTGCGCAAAGAGTTCTTCAATCGAACTGTGGCCGAGCGTCCGGAGCATTTCCTCGCGGTCGCGCGGAGAGTTCGGAAGATAGCGCATCAGTGGGACTCCGCCGACTGAATGTAGGCTTCGTATTCTTCAGCTGACATCAGTTTCCGGACCTCGCCGGGGTCCGACAGTTTGACGCGGATCAGCCATGCCGCCGCGTGCGGGTCGGTATTCAACAGTTCCGGATGGTCCTGGAGTTCGCTGTTGACGGCGGTAACTTCTCCGGTGACGGGAGAATAGACTTCGGAGACGGCTTTCACGGACTCCACCGTTCCAAAAGTTTCTGCGGCCGTCACGGCGTCGCCCGACTTGGGAAGTTCAACATAGACGATGTCGCCCAGCTCTTTCTGCGCGTGGTCCGTGATGCCGATGGTGCCGGTGTCGCCGTCCACTCGAATCCATTCGTGGTCTTTGGTGTATTGGAATTCTTCAGGGTACATGGAACTAACGCTCCCAAGGAATTTACTTTTGGGGTCTGCCGACCCGCCTTTTCATCCTACTTTGGCCGTCTGTAAAACGGTAGCATCACTTGCCTTGCCCGGACTTGCCTTTGCCGGATTTCGATCATGATTTCGTGTCCGGGTTGCGCGGCTGCCGGGGGAACATAGGCGAGCCCGATATTCTTTTTCAGGAACGGGGCGGGGGATCCGCTGGTCACGTATCCCGCTTTCTCGCCATCAACCCACACCGGATAGCCATCGCGCGCGATGCCGGGTTCCGCCATCTCAAATCCCACCAGCTTTTTGCGCAGACCTTCCTCGCGCTGCTTCAACAGTGCGTCTCTGCCAAGGAAATCGCCCTTGTCGAGCTTGCAGATCCACCCCAGGTTGGCTTCCAGCAGCGTGGTGTTCTCATCGAGTTCGTGCCCGTAAAGCGCGTAGGCGGCTTCCAGGCGCAGCGTGTTGCGGGCACCCAGCCCAACCGGCTGCAGGCCTTCGTCTTTTCCCGCTTCAAGCAGGGCGTACCAGACGCGCTCGGAATGCTCGGGCGAAAAGTAAAATTCGAACCCGTCTTCGCCGGTGTAACCGGTCCGCGCCAGGACGCCGTTCACTCCGCAGCAATCCGCCGGCGTGAACCAATAGGTGCGGATGGCGGCGAGGTCAGCCGCAGTCACTTTGCTCAGGATTCCCACGGCCCGCGGGCCCTGCACGGCAAGCTGCGAATATTGCGAGGACACGTTTTCGAGTTCAGCGCCCACCGAGTTGTGCTTCACCAGCCAGTCAAAATCCTTATCGGTGTTGGACGCGTTCACACAGATGAAATAATCGTCTTCGCCTATCCGGTGGACCACGCAGTCGTCAACCGCGCTGCCTTCGGGGTACATCAGGGCGCTGTACTGGGCCTGATGAATGCTCAGGCGTGAAACGTCGTTGCTGGTGATCGATTGCAGGAAGGCGAGCGCCTTCGGCCCGCGCACCGTGATCTCGCCCATGTGGCTGACGTCAAACAGGCCGGCGCCGGTCCGTACGGCAAGGTGCTCCTGTGTGATGCCCGCGTATTCGATGGGCATGTCCCAGCCGCCGAACTCCGTCATTCTGGCTCCAGCTGCCTTGTGAACAGCGTAGAGGACCGTCCGCTTGGGTCCGACTCCTGCCGGCGTGGGCAATTCCAACTCCCCCTGCTTCAGACTTTTATGAATGCCGAAGATTGTGAAGTTAACACGCCTGCGGGAAAAGGGTCAAGGATGTGCATCACAACTGCCGGCATGCGGGCCATGGGCGCCGCCCAGTGAGGATTTGTCTAAGCGAAATCCGGTGCCCCCTGAGGGTAAAAAACGGCCAAATTGGTGCGTTCAGAACGCCTCAGCTCCCTCTGCGCTGAGCTTGTCCCGGTGACTGAGCGCAAAGATTGAAGTTGCCGATAAGAAGAGTCAGGGGTTTGTTGCCACGTTACGGTGTCTGCCGCCCTTGCCGACTCCCGGCTGCCCCGGCGGCCGGCCGGTTGGGGCCGATCACGCCTGGAAGCGATTTTGCCGGCTTCTCGGGGCTGGAAAAGGAGAACGAGCATATGCCACGGGAAATCTTTCTCTGTTCTGTCTGCGACCAACCGGAAGAGCGCTGCCAGTGCGACCGGTACTGCGCCCTGTGCCATGCGGAATTCGGCGTCCGGCTCACCGAAGACGGCCAATACTACTGTGCCGACTGCCGCGAAGCCTGCGACTATCGGACGCAGGACAATGTTTGAACGGCCGCTTTCCTGGCAGATACCCATCGTGCCGCGCGTCGTAAGTCGATCCCATGGTGGCGCTGAGGTACGAATGAGCCATTTGTGATTGAGTGATTTGCGATTTGGCGATTGGAAACGCAGCTGGCAATTATGAATTATGAAAGCTGAATTATGAAGAAGAGACTTCATGTTGAAATAGATGCTTCGGTTAGCTGGAATTCGTCATTCATAATTCAAAATTCATAATTCTCGCAGTCTTGTCCCTGCCGCCCAGTGGCCACAGTATCTTCATTGCCGCTGGTTTGGCCCGTATGGTATGGTTACAGGTTGGAAACGCAGGGGTGAGGAGCGCCGCGGACTGCAAGCCGGCGAAGCCTTTTTGATTCCAGCCTATGGCCAGGAAAATTGCTGAACAGCAGGAAGAGAAGACGACGAAAGAGGCTGCTGCCCCTTCGCGTCCGCAGCCTTCGACTGGCAGCCTGGTTGGGTTGTGCGTTGCGGCGTGGGCCATCCCGGGGCTGGGACATTTTCTGCTGGGCCGCAGGGGAAGAGCGCTGGTCCTGTTTCTGGCCATTGTGGCGATGTTCGCGTTTGGGCTGGCGATGCAAGGGCAGTTCTTCGCCACCGGTTCCGGTTCATACCTGCAGACGCTCGGTCATTTTGCCGAACTCTCGGTCGGTATTCCCATGCCGGCCGCCACGTTTTTCGGTTACGGCGGCGGAAACACGTTCTTTGTCTGCTCGGACTATGGCACGGCGTTTCTGGTGAGTGCGGGCATGCTGAACGTGCTGACAATCCTCGATACCTATGACATTGCGATGGGGAGAAAATCTTAAGGCCGGAAATTGCACAAGGTTTTCCCCCGCAAGGTGAACGAATGGTCCTTTCTCACTTTGAAGCGCTGGTGCTGTTTTCCTTTCTGGTCTCCGTGGTGTTTGCCGTGCTCAGCAAGCAGACACTGCGCGAGCAACTGATCTACGGCGCCAAAGTGTTTGCCGCCTTCGTGGGCATCGCCGTCCTTCTTGGCTGGATCATGCTGCCGTTCGCCTGAGCTCAGTTCCTACCTTCCTCTTTCGCCCAGGTTTTGACTCCCTTAAGGCATCATCTTTTTGAGACCAGATCGCCAAAGGCCGGCAGCAACTTGTATTTGTTTTCCCAAGTGGTGTACATGATGCCGACGGCGCCGGGCGTTCGGTCGAGGGACTGGAGCCAGCCTTTGGGGTTGTCAAGGTTATCGGCGTCGTAGTAAGCGCCGGCCAGCGTGTGATAGCCGAGCTTGGAGAAAAACGGCAGGCTCAGGTTGCGCTTCTCGTAGTACCAGCAGGCGATCACCAGGTTCCGGGGCAAGTATTTCCATGCGCCCTCAAAGCTGCCGTCGATCAGGTAGTACCGTTTGTGGGCGTTGTGGTTCGGATCGAACATGTCGGACCAGACAAAGAGTTCCGCCTGCGGATTCACGGCTCGGACCATCGCAACCTGGTCCTTGACACAATTCCCCATGATTTCCGCCATAGGAAGATGTCGGTCCTTGCAAGCCTTGCAGAAGCCGCCGATGCGCACCTCATCCATACTGAGGAAATACTTTCGAGGCTTCAGATACTTGTCGATCAGAGGAATCTGCCGTTTCCAGATTTCGTACACTTCAGGCTCGGACATGTCGATAGGGACCTGGTCGTGATAGATCATCAAACTGTGGAAGTAATCCACGCGCAGGCGGTCGCCAGCGCGGATGCGGCCGCCGTGCAGAAGATGGATGGAGGGGCCGTCATGGTCCCATCGGAAGTTATGCTGGGGATCGGCGATATGATCATAGTCCCGGCCCTCCTCGTAAATTTCGCCTGTTTTCTCGTTTCGAACCCCAACCGGCGTTCCCGGGCGGCGCAAAACATTGACGAGGCCGACCTCTTCCACCGTCACGTCATCCACCCAGACATTGCGGGCTTTGCCGTCGGCGATTCCGACGCGAAAACTGACGCGGTCTGCGTACCAGCTGTTAAAAGCCCAGTCCACCCTGCTCCAATCGCGGGTTGCGGGAAGCGGATGTTCCAGGTAGGAGAGGTCGCGGCCATCCGGCGCGATCGCCCAGAAATGAAAGCGCGTCTCTGGCGAAACGTCCTCCGTCTTCACCCAGCAGCGAAGGCGGTAGCAACGGTAAGGAGTGGTGCGTAGTTCCTGTGCCAGGTAGGTTTCTCCTGAAGTGCCGCTGAAATCCGAAAAGCGGACGGAAGCCTTGCCGGAATGGAACACCGCCGTGTCGATCGAAACGGATTTTCCATGAACGCTGAAGCCTTCAGGGAGATTCCCGTTATGTTCTTCAAAGCCACCATTCAGCAGCTTTGCCGGGGAGTCAGGAACAAAATGCACGTCACTCTCTGATGCGACGAACAGTGCTCCGCGGACGGGCATTCCGGCGGCAAGGTTTCGATTGTGTGCCAGGATGCCACTGCCGTAGCCCACGCTGAAACCGAGAGGGATAATTTCCACTTTCATGTTGTCACAGGTCTTCTTCAGGCTTGTGAGCCGCTGGAGGAATTCCGGAGGCTTCAAGTCCATCTGGTCGAAGCCGGCGGAAAGCAACATGCCGTTCAGTCCGTGGCCGGAGGCCGTGCGCGCAATGCCTTCCACGCGCTCCAGTTCCTTGTCATCATGGAGCCCGCTTGAAACGTACACCCACCGAAGGGGGTAGATTTTGGGATGATCCAGGGCCAGTGCTTTCAAAGACGCTGAGGCCGCAACGCCCGCTTGCAGGAATTTTCTTCGACTGATGGGATGCATCGGATGACGCCTCCACTGAGGGATGAATTACGAGATTCAACAATACCACAAGAAAGATGGCCTGGAAGGACCATCTCAGATTGCCGTTGGCCGCCGGCGATGGACCAGAACCCTCGGACTGGCCCGGTTCAAAAGGTTTCACGATCAGCGGAAAAGCGGACGTCGCACCATCTTTCTCTTGATCTCCTGCCAAAATGCGATATTCTGCCCAAGCCCTTCCTGAAGGCTGGGAGACCCAATGGAACCATCGAACGAAACAAGATCTGCCCCCTACATTCCTGTTCCCTCCGTCGGCATCAGCAACACCCGGCGATGGGTGGTGATGTGGCTGCTGTTCATCGCTTCAATCATTAACTACCTTGACCGCACAACCATCTCATTCGCTCTGCCGCTGATCTCGCACGACCTTCACCTGGGACCGGAAGCAAAGGGAGTCCTGCTCTCCGCGTTTTTCTGGTCCTATACGCTGATGCAGATTCCTATCGGAATCATGGCGGACCGCATGAACCTGTTGTGGGTTTATGCCGGGGCCTTTGCTCTTTGGTCCGTGGCGCAGGGCCTCACGGGGTTGGCGGGCACCCTGATGGTCCTGATCCTGCTTCGCGTTTTGCTGGGCTTTGGCGAATCGATTTACCTGCCGGGCGGCACCAAAATTGTCAGCGTGCTCTTTGGGCGCGCGGAACGCGGCCTGCCATCGGGCTTTTTCGATTCCGGCACCCGTTTCGGACTGGTTCTGGGTGGCATCTGCATTCCCTGGCTGCTGGTTCGCTACGGGTGGCGAGACGCATTTGTCTTTATTGGGATCCTGGGCCTGATCTGGCTGGTCCCCTGGTTTGCCGCTTTTCCATCAAAGCTGGCAAAAAGAACGAAGAAGCCCTCCGATCTGGCGACCTCACAGGCGCGGCCCCGCTTCCGGCTGGTGCATTTTGATCGCAACCTGCTGGGCGTCTGCCTGGGCTTCTTCTGCTTTGATTATTTCTGGTACCTGATGCTGACGTGGCTCCCGGACTATCTGTATGAGGCCCGTCATTTGAGCATCATCAAGGCAGGTCTTTTCTCTGCCATGCCCTATGCCGTTTTTGGTGTTTGCCAGCCGCTTGGAGGCTGGATTGCCGACCGCCTGATCCACCGCGGCTGGGACGAGACGCGGACGCGCAAGACCATGATTACGATCGGGTTCATTTTCGGGCTGCTGATGATCCCCGCGGCGATCACCCAAAGCGCCAGCGTGGCCGTTGGCCTGATCGTCGGCGCCGGCCTGGTCGGACTTTCCACTGCCAACCAGTTAGTGATCCTGCAATCCTGCGCGCCCCATGACGAGGTTGGCGTCTGGACGGGTTTCCTGAACTCTGCGGGAAACATCGGAG
>JAJXZM010000250.1 GCA_021780055.1 Acidobacteriota bacterium | reverse complement strand
GCTTCAGGTCCAGGATGGTCCAGCCACGCTCCTGCGCCACGCGCTTAAGCCTGCGGTCAGGATTGACGGCGGCCGGAATTCCTGCCGCCTCCAGCATGGGAAGGTCCGAAAAACTATCCGAGTAAGCCTTGCACTGTTTCATTTCCGTGCCATACTGTCGGCACAGTCTTTCCATTGCATGAACTTTTTCTTCCTCGGCAATAAGCGGAGCTTCCACTTCTCCCGTTGCGACCCCGTTCCTGTAAACCAGCCGGTTCGAGATCGCGGAATGAAATCCAAAGTACTGGATTACACGATCAAGAGCAACATCCAGTTCGCCGGAAACCAGCACCGGCAGAAATCCCTGCCTGCGGTCTTCTTCAAGCAGCGCGGTCGTGTCCGGGTAAATGGATGGCAGAACTTCCTCGTCAAACAACCGCTGCGATTGCGCCCGCAATTCCTGCTCGCGCATTCCGCGATACTCGCGGAAGAAAACCACATTAAACTTGCGCCGCGAGCGGGATTCCAGCGCCAGCCAGCACGGGATGCTCAACAGCATCTTTGAAAACTTGAGCAACGCCCGTGACTTCGACGGCTGGTGCAGGGTGAAGTAAGCGTACCGCCTGACGATATTGCCTGAAGTCAGAGTTCCGTCGAAATCGTAAAAAGCCAGCCGTTGGTTTGGGCTCATGGTTCGAGCCTGTTCTGCGGCGCGGTCCGGGCATCGGGGCGCCTCCGCGGAACGGCGGGCCCGGGCCGCTGCGCCGGCGCCCCCGCCCTTGAAATCAAGATTGGCATTTTATTCCTGTGACCCCTACAAACGGCCGTCTTCATGCGCCACGATGCGACAAAAGGTTCTGGAAATTCTTCCTGTGCCGCCAGCCGAGAAACAGCGTCATCAAGGCGGCGTACATCGCGTCCTGCGGGCTCACAAAAGCGAGCATCAGGATCGTAAACACTACCCACGTGCCCATAGAAGCCATCGCGCCCGCCTCAGGCCATTTCAGGCGGCTGCCTGTTAATCGCATCACCACAAAAAACGCCAGGCCCACAGCAGCCCACAAGGGATAAAGCTGCAGCATCACGCCTGCTGAAGTCGCAATTCCTTTGCCTCCGTTAAATTTCAAGAAAGGCGAGAAACAGTGCCCCAGGATGGCTCCGAAACCGAACAGCCAACCCAACGCCACTCCATGCGCTCCGTGGCTGGCCAGCCACACGGCAAAATAGCCTTTTCCCAGGTCGCCAATCAGAGTGAACACCGCGCGCCACTTATTCACGCGCAGGACATTGTTGAAACCGGGATTCCCCGACCCGACGTTGCGGATGTCGATGCCGCTGCCCATCATGGCCAGCACTGCGAAGGGTATGGACCCCAGCAGGAAGCAGACAACGAACCGAATGATAATTCCCAATGTGCTTACCGGCATACTTCAGTGTTTTCCGAGTGTTCTCTTGTCCGGGTCAGGAGCAGAGCTTTGCAATCGCCTCCCGCACCTGCTCCCGCAGCGTCACCAGTTCGCGCGCATCGTCAAACCGAATGTGGATGGGCTCGCCCGCGGTCACCTTTGTTTCTCCGTGGACACCCGCGCGACTGCTCCTTGAAAGTATAGAGGATGTTCCGCGAACCCCGAGAGGATAAATCGGGCTTCCCGTTTGTACCGCCGCATCCAGGGCGTCCAGCCGGAACCGGCTGAGGTGCGCCGGCACCGTCGGAGGTCCCTCCGAGAGCACGATCACCGAATGGCCGTCCTCCAGTCCCTGGCGAATACGCTGCCGCAACGTGCCTCCGGGAGGCAGCGCAGGCTCGCGCAGCGGCGGCAGGACAAGAGCTTGCAGCAGAAACCCCACCGCCTCCGGAAGAGATTCGAACGGCCCGGAATCCGGAAAGCGCGCGGGCATGGGAAGCGTTGCAGCCATCACCAGGGCATCGACGGCGCCTGCGCGGTTGGCCATCAGGACCGATGGCCGTTCCGGCACGATCTGTTCGCCATTCTCGATGCTGGCCTTGTGGCCCATCAGACCGAGCAGGATCATGGCGGTGTGGCGAACAATGTTGCCTTTGTCGGCCTGATCGAAAACAATCCGTGCCAGCAGCCCGCCCGACGCCGCAACAATCGCGATAAGCGCCTGCGAGCCTTTGCGCAACAGCCACGCTCCCATTTGCTTCAGCACCAACCGGAGCCACGCGCCCAGATTTTCCCACCACAGCCGCAGGACCTGGACCCAGGGAGGGCGGCGGTTCAGCTGGAGTTGGCCGCGCTCGTAAAGCAGGCGTGTTTCATTGCGCCGGATCTTTCCGCTCGAGGTTTTGGGAATGCTCTGCGGCGCCACCAGTTCCACTTTGTCAGGAGGAATTCCTACGGCCAAACCCACACGTTCAACAACCTCAGCTTCAATGCGGTCCAGGTCTTCCTTGTTGGCCACGCGGGTTTCCGCCACCACAATCAGTTGCTCGGTGCCGAGATCGGGGTCGCGCCTGCCAAAGGCGGCTACGCAGCCGCGGCGCACTTCAGGAACCTCAGCCGCGGCCAGCTCTACTTCCTGCGGAACGATGTTGCGCCCGGACTTGATAATCAGGTCCTTGGCGCGGCCCGTAATGTGGATTTCGCCTCCCGCCCAGTAACCCAGATCGCCCGAATCCATCCAGCCGTCTTCTGTGGTGACGGCAGCCGTTGCCTTCGGGTTGCGGAAATATCCGGAAGTCCTGGACGGCCCACGGAAGAGCACTTTACCCTGAACGCGCTCGCCGAGCGAGTTGCCGTCGGCGTCGATCACTTTGATTTCATGGCCCGGCAAGGCTTTGCCGTTGGCCACAAAGCGCAGAGCGCTGGAATCCTCCGGCTCGGCGGGAACGGCCTTGCCCTCAGACTCAAAAACGTCGCGCCGGATGCGGTCAATCACCGGCCGGCGGTTGATGGGCGGAAACGCCAAAGCTACCGACGACTCAGCCAGACCGTAACACGGCACAAAACTCTCTGCCCGGAAGCCATAGGACTCGAAACGCTTTTCGAAGCGTTCCAGAGTGTCGGGCAGCACCGCCTCGCCTGCGTTGATGGCTATCCGCCAGGCGCTCAGGTCGAGCCCTTCGATGGCGCTGTCGGGAATCTTGCGCGCGCATAATTCGTACGAAAAATTCGGAGCAGGGCAGAGTGTGCCGCCGGAATCGTGCAACGCCCACAACCACTTTTCCGGCCGGCTCAGAAAAGCCAGCGGCGAAAGGATCGTGATGGGCAGGGCGTAATAAACGCTGTAGAGCCAGGAGCCGATCAGGCCCATATCATGATAAAGCGGCAGCCAGCTTACCACGATGTCTGAGGGCTGCACGTTCACCGCCCAGCCGATTCCTCGAATGTTGGCCAGCAGGTTCGATTGCGTCAGGACCACGCCCTTGGGTTCGCCGGTGCTGCCGGAGGTGTATTGTATAAACGCCGCTTCAGCTGCTTCGATGGCTCCCGGCTGCAGCCGCGCGCCGCTTGCCGCGAGGTCTTCAACCGTAGTCACGCCCAGCATGCTGGGGAGGCTCAGCCGCAGCAGTTCGGAAACGCGCCGTGCGGCTTCAAAGCTGATCAGGAAACGAACTTCCGCGTTGCGAAGAATTCCCACCTGCCGCCGCACGTATTCTTCAATCTTGTCGGGCCGCGCGGGAGGATAAATGGGCACGGCGATTCCGCCCGCCAGCATGACACCGAAAAAGGCGTAGAAAAATTGCGGCGATGTGGGCAGCATGATCGCCACGCTTTCGTTGCGCCGCAGGCCGGCGGAAACGAGTCCTGCTGCAACGTTTGAAGCCGTAGCCAGCAGATGGCCATAAGTGATGTCCTCGCCGGAATTGCCCTCCAGCACGTGCGCCTGGACGCGCTCCGGGTCCATCTCGGCATGTTTGCGCAGGACTTCGATCAGCGTGGTGGCCGAATCCGGCGGCGGCGGCGCGTCGCGCCCGGGCTGTGTGATCCTGTACCGTTGTGACGCTTCGGGAGCCTCTTGCTCACCGCCTGCCACGGCGTGAACCCAGTCGCCCGGCGTGTCGGCTTCTTCGGCAATGCGGTCGGGCAGCCGGACATTGAAGTGCGCTTCCGTGCGCACCAATAGTTCCACCATTTCCAGGCTCCCCAGGCCCAGGTCGCGCTCGAGCGACGAATTCAGCGTGACGGATTCAGCCGCGCGCGCCGATCCCAGTTCGGTCAGAAGGTCTCGGACGATCTGGAGCAGCTGCTCCTCAAGCTGGGCCGCATCGAGTTGTCGGGGCGTGGTTGGCATTTCGATTGAAATTTCCTGGCCTCGTTATATCTTAAACGACCACTCCTTTACGGCTTCGGGCTGGACCCACTTTTCAATGCCTTCGATCTGGTGGTGAATCCAGTAGCCCTTCCAGTCAATCCGCTCCGGGTCCCAGGGCAGCAGCAACTGGTCTTTCTCTCTAAGCCTCTGGTAGGCGGCCCGGATGTTCTCCGATTCAAAAATGTAGCGGTTGTGCAGGATAAACGGCAGATACTGGTCGAGCGTCTGCTCGCGGAACCGCGCCTGTAATCCCAACGTGCGCAACGCGCTTTTCCAGCCTGCCAGTGATTTTTTCCCCGGCAGCCCGGCGCGGCTCACGGCACTGTGCATGCGGTCGAGTATTGCCTGCGCGCGCTGGATGCGTTTCTCAAGCTTTTGCCTTCGGGCCCGCGCTTCCTCAATGGAGATAAATCGCGCCCGCCCCCGCGCCGCTCCCACGCGGATGGGCAACTTGCCTTTGCCGTCCTGTCCCGCCCGTCTTCGCGCTTCCTGCCGCAGCAGGTTGACCAGCGGCCCCAATTTGATGGGGTTCACGTCCGCCGTCCCCAGTTGATAGACACTTTCCGCGCGGCCGTCGAGCAGCAGGGCCCCCACGGCAAGAATCGCCGCCGCCACCATATCCACGGGCACAACTTCCAGCGGGGTGCTGCGGCGCACCGGCCAGTGCTTCAGCCCGCCCATGGCCATCAGGACCAGCGGAGCCGCGGTTCTGCCGCCTTCGATCCATCCGGGGAAGGGAAAACGCAAAGCGCTTTCAACAATGGCCGGGCGCACGATTGACCAGGCAAGGTCCTTTTCCTGCGCGATCAGCTGTTCGCCCAGGCTTTTCGAATAGGTGTAGGTGTTGACCCAGCCCCAATGTTCCGCGCGGCGCTTGCCCAGAGCTGCAAGTTTTTGCGCCGTTTCTTTGGAGTGCGCGCGGTCATTCTCATCCGTTGCTTCGGCATCGATGATCAGCCGGACCTGTTCGCGGCAATAGGCGAGCTCCTGCAGTGCGTCAAACGCGTTGTCGTTCGGTCCTTTGCGGTGCGGATAAAAGCCAATGATAGGCTCGGTTTCTTCGATGAGTCCGTTGGCCTCGCCGGAGACAAAGCAGGTGGATACATGCAGCAGCCGTGCCCCCGCACGCTTGGCCAGCGCGATGGCGTTCTCCACGCCATCAACGTTTGCATGGAGCGACTCATCGACCGGAGGGAAAAACTCGACCTTTCCGGCGCAGTTGATGATCAGCTTCACGCGGGCCGAAATTACCTTCAGCGCCTGCTCGTCAAGACCGCAATTGGGCCGGCTCAACTCACCGGGCCAGATGCTGATTTTCTCACGGATAAGCTGTTCGTCGTGGGTAGTGATCAGCCCGGCCATCACAGGCGAATCCATGATTTCAATGTTAAAGCGCTCTGCGGCGGAAAGGCCCCGGCCGGGGCGCAGCAACACGTGGATGTGCTTCACCTGCGGATAGCGGTCCAGCAGCATCGCCAGTATAACTTTGCCCAGGAACCCGTTGCCTCCAGTGAGGAGGATTTCGTTTTCCTGAAATAATCGTCCAGCATCCGTCAAATGTAGATGTTTTGCCATCGGCAGGCAGGGAACCAGCCCCGTTTCAAGCCTTCAGAAACCTGAGTTGTTCCATGTTATCGGCCGCTCGAAGCTGCTGTCAAGATTGGGCAACCGGCGTCGGCGGTTGCTTGGAGAGCTCTTCCGCGGCAGCGGCTTGGGTTTCGGCTTCCATCCTGCGTGCCTCGCTGTAAGTGTGCAGGACACGGTGAAGCACCGTCAGGTTCGAAAAGAACACGATCACCCACAATGCCGGCGCCATACGGTCAAAAAGCCCCCCGATAATGATCAACACCACGCGCTCAGGCCGCTCCAGAAAACCTACTTTGCAGGACGGAATCAGGTTCTCCGCCCGCGCTCTGGAATAGCTGGTCATCACCGATCCGATCATGGCCAGAGCCACCACCACCACATACATGAAGCGGTTGACCCGGCCGTAATAGACCAGGAGCCCAGTCAACAGAAAGAGGTCAGAGTAGCGGTCGAGCACCGAGTCGAAAAAGCCGCCGAAAGGCGTCACCCGCCGTGTCCTGCGGGCCACCGGGCCATCCGTCAGGTCGAACACTCCACCCAAAATGATTGTCGCCCCCGCCCAGCGAAAATACCCGTATGCGAACAGATAGGCAGCAACCAGATTGATGGTGAAGCCGATCAAGCTGAGGATGTTGGGATTGATCCCGATCTTCACAAATGACCGTATGACCGCGTCATACCCATACCAGCAAACGTCACCAATTTTCCGGGTTATCATTGCGTCAAATCAGGAACTTAACCGGCAGGGAATTTCCAGGTCAGGAGTCTTAAGAACAGATCACATTCCCGCCGCAACTCATGGCTGCGCCCTACGTCAGCAGCACATCACCAGGAGCTTTCCTTGTGAAGCGTATCTTAGCGGAAATACGGCTGTTCTGCAACCGTGAGCCCGGCGAAGAACGAAATCTCACGAAACTTTCGATTGGTGTCGCCGTGGCCGCGAAAGTCCCGGGCCGGCTTCTTCTGCTGTCAATTTGTGCCGCCGGATCGAAAGATTTGCTGCAGCCGGTCCGCTTCCTGATACGATAAAGGAAAACCCCAGAAGGCAGGCGGCAGAAAGGAAAGATGCTTATGGGAATTCCAGCCATCCAGAAACAAAGCTTTCCGATGCTGATCGGCAATGATTGGGTCCAGACGCCGCGGATCCGAACCATCAGCCTCCCTTACGACGGCACGCCAGTGGCGGAAGTTTACGATGCCGACGCTGCAACAGTCGATCGGGCCGTAGTGGCGGCACAGAAAGGCGCCGAGGCCATGGCCGCCCTGACGCAGTACGAACGCGCTGAGATGCTCGAGCGCTTGAAAGGCCTGCTGGAGCGCGATGTGGAGGACCTTGCGCGGCTCGTGACGCTTGAAACAGGCAAGACCATTCGCGAGGCTCGAGGCGAAGTGGCTCGTTCGCAGCAGACGCTCGCCGCCTCCGCCGACGCAGCGCGGCACCTGCAAGGAGAAGTAGTCCCCATGGAAGCGGCGCCCACCGGCAAAGGCCGATGGGCAATGACCGTGCGCGAGCCGCTGGGTGTGATCGCCGCCATCACGCCGTTCAATTTTCCCCTGAACCTTTCGCTTCACAAAATCGGACCCGCGCTCGCAGCCGGCAACAGCGTGGTGCACAAGCCTTCTGAGAATACACCGCTCAGCGCACTGCACCTGGCGCGCCTGGCCATCGAGGCGGGTCTGCCCGCTGGAGCTTACAACGTGTTGACGGGAACAGGTGAAGAAACCGGGCGGCAGATCGTGAATGACCCTCGCATCGCGATGATCACCTTTACCGGCAGCCCCGAAGTGGGCCGAGAAATCCGCGCCGCGGCCGGACTGCGGAGAGTAACGCTCGAAATGGGTTCAAACTCGTCCGTTATTCTTGAGCCCGATTGCGACCTGGACCTTCTGGTTCCGCGCTGCGTCCTGGGTGGGTATGCGCTGGCAGGGCAGGTCTGCATTTCCCTCCAGAACATCTACTTACACGAATCGATTGCCGAAGATTTTACGGGGCGATTTGTGGCCGGCGCGCAGGCGCTCAAGATCGGGCATCCGCTGGAAGAAACCACGGACATCGCTTCACTGATCAGCGAGGCGGCTGCCGAACGGGTTGAAACATGGATCAAGCACGCCGTTTCGCGTGGTGCGCGGCTGTTGACCGGCGGAACACGCCGTGGCGCCATCATTGAGCCGGCCGTATTGACGGACGTCCCCGCAGACGATGACGTCTGTTGCAAGGAAGCGTTTGGTCCGCTCGTGGTTCTCCATCGCTACTCGCGACTCGAAGACGCCATCCAGGCTGTCAACGCCGGCCAGTATGGCCTGCAGGCGGGCATTTGCACGCGCGACATCGGCAGGGCCTTTGAGGCTGCGCGGAAACTGCGCGTAGGCGGCGTGATCGTGAACGACGTTCCCTCATTCCGAGTTGACCTGATGCCTTACGGCGGCACCAAATTGAGCGGCGTGGGCCGCGAAGGGCCGCGTTACGCCGTCGAAGAAATGACCGAGCTCAAGCTTAT
>JAJXZM010000467.1 GCA_021780055.1 Acidobacteriota bacterium | reverse complement strand
ATTACGGCAGGCGCATCATTCAAGGCGAAGGCCCCGCTTGACCAAAAAAGTTTTTATAGCGGTAACCACAATTTTTTACTTGCGTCTGAGTCTATATGTAGTGGTAAAGTGTCCACTACCTGGCGTGTGGGGATACGCATGGCTTTTATCAGAAAGAGAGGACAGTCGTATTATCTGGTTCACAATGTGCGGCAGGACGGCCGCGTCCGCCAGATTCATTTGGCCAAACTGGGCCGTCGGCCGCGCATCAGCGACGATCTCATTCGAGGTATAACATCCCAGCATCCTTTTGTGGAAATTGACTGGAAGGGGCTGAGGAAGAAAGCTTCTCAGGAACTGGTTCGGCCTTTTGAAAACGACTCGCGCCAGCTCCGTGAATTACTCGCCAGCATTCGCAACCTCCATCTCGACATTGGTGACCTCCATTTGCCGGTTCTTGCTATGACTCACGATCGTGAGCTGGTGGGGCAATTGACATCAAGCCTGAAACTGCTGCGTGCCACGCTGGACGTCAAGTTGAATCAACTGCGTCGGGGGAAAGCACAGCCTTACTCCAGGTAGGGCAGGGAGGAAAATGGAATGTCTCAGTCTCAAACGCTTCTGGATCCTACACTTCACAGCCCTGAGGTGAAAGACTTCGAGCGTGCGCTGTTGAAGCGCGTGGTGGGTCAGGACCGGGCGATCCGGCGGCTGGCAAGAATCTACCAGGTCTACAAGGCCGGGCTGGCGGTTGCGGGGCGGCCGCTTGCGAACCTGCTCTTCCTGGGGCCCACGGGTTCCGGCAAGACGCGCTTGGTGGAGGCGGCCGGCGAGGTGCTGTTCGGCAGCCCGAACGCTGTTCTCAAGATCGACTGCGCGGAGTTCCAGCACAGCCACGAGATTGCCAAGCTGATTGGCTCGCCCCCGGGCTATCTTGGCCACCGCGAAACGCAGCCGCTGATTACGCAGGACGCACTGGAGGCGCACTATACCGACACGCTGAAGCTTTCCTTTGTTCTCTTCGACGAAATTGAGAAGTCTTCTGACGCGTTGTGGCATTTGCTGCTGGGGATACTGGACAAAGCCACGCTGACGCTTGGTGACAACCGGCGCGTGGATTTTTCGCACTCAATCATTTTCATGACCTCGAACTTGGGCTCGCATGAGGTTTCAAAGCTGATGCGGGGCGGAATGGGTTTTTCCGCCGAGTCACCGGCAGACAGTGAGGAGTTGGATCACAAGATCTACCGCGTGGCCGTAGAGGCTGCAAGGCGAAAATTCTCTCCTGAGTTCATGAACCGCATCGACAAGGTGATCGTCTTCAGGTCGCTGCGAAACGAGCATCTGGAGAAGATCCTCGATATCGAGCTGGGTAGAGTGCAGGAGCGGATTATCGCAGCGGCGCCCGGAAACCAGTTTGTGTTTAAATGCACCCGGTCGGCGCGCGATCTTCTGCTGCGGGAAGGGACGGACCCCAAAAGCGGCGCGCGTCATCTGAAACGGGCGATTGAACGCCACCTGGTTTTTCCGCTTTCGAACCTGATGGCCACACAGCAGGTTTGTCTCGGCGATGTCATAACCGTCGATGCCGCACCTGGTGAATCAAAGCTGGTTTTCATGCGTGAAGAGCAAGGAGCACTGGTGAGCGCGGCTCCGGCCCCAGCCGTTCAGACCGCGATGATTCCGGTTTCGACAGAGAAAACTGTCAGCCGGGCCCTTGCGCTCAAGGTGTCCGTAGACTGAACTCTTGAGCAGGAAGGCGGTGCTATTCGTTGCATTTACAGTACTACTGTCCTGAAGCTGAATCTTCCAGAAGCCTCTGCAAGAGGAGGCCCAAGAGTCTGGTTTGCGGCCTCTGATCGATTGACCCGCCCTGTTAATGCGATTGGAGGTTGGAGAACGTAGAGGTCAACAAGAAGTCGTATTGCGCCATTTTCCGCACGCGCTTGGTGCGCCCACATCAACACGGTTTCTTGACAGAACCGCGAATCCATCTGAAAATGTTTGTTGCTTGCCGCGGTAGCTCAGGTGGTAGAGCGCAGCCCTGAAAAGGCTGGCGTCGGCGGTTCAACTCCGTCCCGCGGCACCATTCCTATCAATAACTTACCGACTTCAACCAGAGCCACCGTGGGAACAGAAAGGAACAATAAGCGAGAGGGGTTTGCTAATGGACTGCTGTGGAAGCGGTTATGGCCTGCTTCTTGGGAACAATAGCTTTGATCAACTGGCGCTGCGCGGCGAGCTTGTTCGGAGTGGTGGATTGCGCGTACAGGTCTAACATGATTTTGCCCGTGAAGTGCCGTAGTGATTCCTGTACTGTTTTCACATCGACACCGTCGACGATGAGGAAAGAGGCCAAAGATCTGCGGAACGTAGGCCACCCGATCTCCCCCGATATGCCTGCACTTTTTGCCGCCGGTTTCAGGTGCCATCTGCGAAGCATTCCGGGGGGCAGCGGCTTCTTTCCACCTAGTTTGGTACAGGCAAACACCCAGTCGTGGGAGGAAGGAATGGCGGCTGACGGCATAGAATTTGGCGGGAAAGAAAGCTCCTGGATGCTCGGAGTGCTCTGCCAGATTGCCCGCAGGGGGCATTTGGTAATTGCCGTTGACGTGCGGGGAATCGGCCGGACTCGCCCGCTGCACGAAGGCGAAGGCGGCCAAAGCGAATTCAGCCACCTTTTCAACGCCGAAACGGCGATGGCGTATATGGCCTGGTACATGAACCGGTCGCTCTTCGGCCAGCGGGTACAGGATGTGCAGCGCTCGATCGACTATGCCCTTTCCCGCCAGGATGGTGACTCGTCGGGCGTGTGGGTAATCGGCAAAGGCATGGGAGCGTTGTGGGCACTCTACGCTGCCGCGCTGAACCTACGCATCAAGTCGGTAGTGTGCCATGAGGGATTGCTTTCTTACCGGTCATTGACCGCAACAGACCGTTATCTGCACAGGGCCGATGTTTTCATTCTCGATGTATTGAATCATTTTGACCTTCCGCAGGTCGCGGTATCTGTGGCCGGGAGACGCTTGGCCTTGCTTTCACCTGTCGATAATATGCGGCAGCCAGTAGACACTGCGGCTGCGAGGGAGGCTTATACTTGGACACAGGATGCCTATATCGCGGCAGGCGAAAAAGAACAGTTTAGGATTAGCGGAATCGAACCCGACCAGCCTTTGGCAATCCAATATCTTCGCTTGCTGGGGGATAGTGGAGATGCATAGAAACACCTCGCCTGCGGGGAAATCGGGTTCCAAAGTCTTTGTGGCTATCGTCGTGATTCCGGATGTATAGTTCTGCCCTATAGGGTGATGGTGGGGCTTCGAAAAAGTGAATACTCATCTTATCCTGCCTTGCCATTGGCGCAGGAACGATGGAATCGCTAAATTAGCAGGCATTACTGGAGATGCGATGACGGCTTGAAATCTATCTTTCTCATTTATGCTTCATCCCCGGATTGTACCTCTCAAAGAGTCTGGAGGAATAATGAACCGCAGAGATTTCATGGGCAGCGTTGTGGCAGGGATGGCGGCTTCGCAAGTAGGAAAGGCGGCGGTAACCAGTTTCCCCAGTACGACCGAGCCACTTAAAGGCGCGAGTTGGATCAAGAACGGACTCATTACGGCCGGCGGGCTCCATGAACCATACATCTTCGTTCTCCGGCGCGGAGGCGAAGCGCTCGACGCCAGAAAAATCCACGATTGGAACCAGAGTGAGGCTCTGATCCGTCAGCTCAAGGACCAAGGTATTGAAGTCTTCCACACGCATTTCTATAAGGGATTCGGGATGGCCGCTGAAATGCCGGAGATGCTGGAGACCAAACGGGCTGCGGAGATTGCGCATCGCTACGGGATGAAGGTGGACACCTACCTTCAGTGGAATACGATGATGTATGAAACGTTCTTCGCCGAGGAGCCGCACGCCAAGGACTGGATTCAGCGCGACGCGAGCGGGCTGCCTATTATGCTGACTTACGGTTATCAGCAGTCTTTCCGCTACCGTCCCTGTTTTTCAAACCAGGAGTACCTGGCGTATCTCAAAAAGATCGTTCGATTCGCTGTCGAGGAGGTCAAAACTGACTTCATCCACTTTGATAACTTCGACCTCAATCCCGAACCTGATTCCTGCCACAGCCCGAGTTGTGTCAACGGGTTTCGTAACTATTTGAAGTCCAAGTACACGCCGGAAAAACTACGCCGGCGGTTTGGGTTCGAGAATGTTGATCACATTAATCCGCCTCAATGGAACAGAGACAATCCGCCCGAGAAAATGGCAATTATCTACGACCCGGCCATCCAGGAATGGATTGATTTCCGTTGCCAGGTGATGGCGGACGCCCTACGGCAGATGGCCGAGTACGCGAAATCACTCAACCCTGAAGTAGCCATCGAAATCAACCCCCACGGCATTACAGGCGGGAACCGCGCATGGATGAACGCTATCGACCATTCACGGCTGCTTACTTCGACGGATGCCTATGTGACGGAAGAACAGAACTTCGCCGAATACTTTCCCGAAGACGGGCGGCTGGTTTCCAAAATCCGCAGTTACAAGCTTGCCCGGGCCTATGACAACGTCTTGATGACAATGTCCCCCAGCGAAGTAGCCACAGCGGAAAAGCTTGCCTTCAACCAGACGATTGGGACAGCAGGCAGCGCCCCGCTTCCGGCGTGGATGCTCGACTACATCGCGTTCTACAGGAAGAACCGCGACCTTTTCGTTGGAGCGCGTGATCTGGCAACGGTTGGTGTCTTGCGGTCGTATCCTTCAATCACCTACCACAACGCCAGAGCACAGTTGAGCGCCATCCTGGTTGAACAGGCTCTCATCCAGTCGCGCATTCCCTTCCATCTGATTCTTGACGAGCCTTTGCCGGATCTTTCGAGGCTGAAAGTCCTGATCCTTCCGGACTCCGAATGCTTATCAAATGAGCAGATAGCAAAGGTTCGGAGCTTCGTTGAGGGCGGAGGCGGCTTGATTGCCACCGGCCAGGCAGGGCTCTACGATGAATGGCGCCGTCTCCGCGTCGAGCCAGGATTAAAGGGACTGGTTGATGGACAACAACCCGCCAGCGACTATGAAGAGGAGGTCGGGGCGCTGAAGATCTCCTCTGGGTTGCCGATTCGCAAAGTAGTTGGCAAAGGCCGGGTGGTCTACTTCCCGGGGATTCCATTCGATGGACCGCTTCCCAGGATGGAGCCGTATTTCACCATAGACAATAAGTTCTGGAAGAGACCAACGAATTGGGAAGAACTGATCGGTGAGATTCGGTGGGCGGCCAATGCAGAAATGCCTGTGGACATCACTGGGCCGGAATTCCTGGCAGCCAATCTGGTGTGGCAGCCGGAAAATCGGAGGGAAATGATACATCTTGTGAACTATAACGCCACGAATACAACCTCGATTTCCGGCATTGATGTGGTGTGCCGCTTGCCCGAGGGCGAAACCCCGAAAAGTGTAAAACTTTATGGACTGGAGCGCGACGCGGCGGTTGACCTTCCATTCAAGATTCGCGCCCACGCCGCAATCTTTACTGTTCCGGAAGTGAACACCTACTCTCTTGTTGTTGTCGGTTGGTAAGAAACTGCGCTGCAAGGTAACCAGTTACCTTCAAAATGTTCATGGTTTGTCTCTATTTTTATGCCTGGGATTAAATCGGACTCTCGAAGGAAGCTCTATTTATTTCGTGCAGGTCCTCCAGGGACAAAACCTGAACGCCGTTTCGAAGAAATTATTGAAGGAGCCCAACTTCGTTGGCCGGACTGGGGCCAGTCAGTTGGGAGGGATCAGTCCACATTCTAATCCTGAATCGAACATAACGAAACCATGCACGTCGAAAGTATTTTCCCTCATTTATCTGGTCCATCAGTTTGACCTTGCAGTTCCTGTAATTCCTCATTCTGCTGCTGAATCTTGTCTTCCAATTTGCGCAGATCTCCCGTCTTCTGCAGACCCTGCGCCTGAGCAACAGACGACGCGGCATCAATCCACCAGAAAAGGAAGGGACCAGCGAGTGCAACGTTTCGTCTCAGTATTCTTCAAAGAACCGCTGCATATCCGCCAATGTGCGCTGCTGCAAAAGGGCTAATCTGAGAAGCACTCGTGCCTTTTGAGGGCTGAGGCCTTCGGAAGCAATCAGGCCCAATTTGTCGTCATCTACCTCGACGTTGCGTCCAACGCGTCCCGTGACCACTCGCGAAGAGCGGACGCACACAATTCCCTTTTTCGATTGAGCCGCGAGGACTTCGAGGGCAGCCTGGGTCATGTTGCCGTTACCTGCTCCCGCGACCACAATCCCCTTGGCTCCTGCCGCGACTGCAGCTTTGGTAATCGATCCATCCATGTTTTCGTGTGCCATGATAATGTCGACGCGAGACAAGGTCGAGCCGCCGTCCAGAGAGAATTCTGAAGTCAAGGTATTTCTGCCGACGGGCCCGCGATAACATTCAGCTTTGCCATAGGCTACCGTTCCGATTAGACCCTGCAAAGGCGAGAGGAAGGTTTGCACGGCCGTCGTACTCGTCTTGGTTAGCGAAGTAGCGCCGCGGATCCAACCATTGACCACCACCAGTACGCCGCGACCAGCTGCGTCCTTGCTGGCCGTGACAGCTACGGCATTGTAAAAGTTGAGTGGGCCGTCAGCCGAAAGGGCTGTCGAAGGTCGCATAGCTGCGGTCAACGCGACACGCTTTTGGGTCTTGACGACGAGGTTGAGAAAATAGGCGGTTTCCTCGATGGTGTCCGTGCCGTGCGTGATGACGATTCCATCCACGTCCGGCATCGCGGCGAGTTCATTGATTCGGCGCGCAAGCTTCATCCAGACCTCGTCATTCATGTCCTGTGACCCAATGTCCGAAATCTGTTCGCCACCGAGACTGGCCAGTTTCCTGGCTTGGGGCACAGCGGCAAGGAGTTGCTCAACGCCCACCTGGCCGGAGGTGTAAGCGGCCTGTACATCACTCGCAGCCGCACCGGCTATGGTGCCACCGGTGGCAAGAACGACAACGTTGGGAAGCCCGTTTGCCGCAAAGGAGAGGATGGGCAGAAGAATCGAAAGGATTAGTCCCGGCCACAATGCTTTATTTTTGTACCTCATGACAAGACCTCCTGAGTTATTTCGATGGCTTTTTCTGGTACGTTGAGGGGTCCAATCCCGTCAGTTTGCTGGGTTCGAGGAGTTCTTTGATTTGCTCTTCGGTTAGAATGTGTTTTTCACGGATAATCTGGAGAATTCCCTTGTTGGACCGGTAGGCCACCCAAACAGGCTTTTTAAGAACAGACAGACGACGCGCGAAATCCGACACTGGACCTACTTCCATTCCCGTAAGTTTGCGGTGGCGATCAGCATCCCAGCTCTTGATATCCAGCAGTACCAGCGCGATTTTGTCCAATTCTGAGTCCGTGAGGCGGTGGCCCAGGCTGCCGTTCGTGTCCAGCGCAGTGTGAATTCCCATCGCGGAGGCGGCGGTGAACAGCCTTACGGCGAAGCGGTCCTGCATGAGGGGCTCACCCCCGCGCAAGGTGAACCCGCCCGACATGACCTTCAGGCCGTTTCGATATTTGCGTAGCTCGGCAATTGGCTTGTCGACTGTAACTGGAATCCCGTTGCGCATCGTCCATGTGTCGGGATTATGGCAGTACAGGCAGCGAAACTGGCATCCGGTGGTCCAAGCCACCACGCGGACACCCGGGCCATCTACGGTTGAACCCGTTGTGAAGGAATGAAGAAAGCCCATCTCTCCCGTTGCCAGCGCTGCGCGAACATCGGCCTCCGGGACACCTCGGCCCAGATTTACGCGCAGCTCGAATGGACTTTTCGCCTCCAATGGAGGGTTTGTCAGCGGTTCCTGTATACTCATACGCTAATTCCCGTGGAATGTTCGGTTAATGACATCCATCTGTTGCTCGCGGCTCAGTCGCACGAAGTTCACCGCGTATCCCGGGACGCGGATCGTTAGGTTCGGGTACTTTTCCGGATGGTCCATCGCGTCCAGCAGCATGTCCCGATTTAACACATTCACATTCATGTGATAGCCCGTAGCGCCAAAAAAGGCGTCGAGCATACTTCGCAGATTGTTCACTCGATCTTCGGACACTCGCCCCAGCCCTTCCGGAACCAGTGTGGAAGTAAGTGAAATGCCGTCGGCCGCATCACGATATGGGATCTTCGCGACCGATGCTGCTGAAGCGTGGATGCCGTGCCAGGTCCGCCCATGCATTGGATTGGCACCCCGGCCGAAGGGTTTTCCTCGTCGGCGCCCGTCCGGAGTGTTGCCAGTGGTTTTCTCGTAGACCACGTTGGAGGTGATCGTCAGGATTGATTAGGTGTGCAAGGCATTACGATGGGTAGGATATTTCCTCAGCTTTTTCATGAATGT
>JAJXZM010000041.1 GCA_021780055.1 Acidobacteriota bacterium | reverse complement strand
GCCCCTCCGGGGCTCTGAGGATTTTAACGCGAATTGAATCCCAACGGCTTGCGCCGTGGGCTAAAATCTGCCGGCCCTCCGGGCCTGGAGTAGGAAGTAGGAAGCAGGAAGTAGGAAGCAGAGCGCGGCCGTACCGCGGGTGGCGCATACGTTCCGAAGTAAGGAATGTATGCGGCAATTCGGTGCCGGGAGATGACCAGGTAATTTGTGCGGTAATTGTGCCGACATCAATCCTTACAGGCCCTTTGATGGCGGGCAGAACTTTCTGATCGCATACATGCCCAAAGACGGCACGTATGCGCGACCCACTGCGGCACCGGTTTCGTTGCCGCCCATGGAACCGAAGTCTAAAGCCGCAGGCGTGCCGAGCACGGCACGGCGCGCAGGAGCCACCTGCTGCGCAAGAGTGGGACCGGGGTGGCCGGTTCAGGCGGCCTTGGGAACCTTGAATCCCAAAGCACGTGCCCGCCGGCTTGACAGGCCTTTAACGACTTCGGCCCAGGGGCCGTCGCACACGATCATCACCTTGCCTGTGTTCGCGTCACCGACCACGGAAACCTTGTTCATGTCAAAGCCGGCCTTTTGCAGTTCCTTGATGGCCTTCTGTGCCTGGGAGCGGTTTTCGCAAATGGCCACAACCGAGTTGACTTCCGGCATGGCTGGCGCTCCTTTCCCTGCCAAACGGGGGTTCATGCTTTTCCGCGTGATCCCCATCGGCAAAATCTGGACAGATGCACGGCCCGCAGAGGCACAATTCGTGCAGAAGATCACCGGCGAAACCTGGCTGTCCGCTCAAGACTCCGCCCGGAGGCGCCAAAAGCGCGTTAACTGCGCGCACGAGGCAGTCTGCGGCACTGAATGGTCCTGCGATCCTGATCCTGTAGTAGTTGGCCCCCCAAGTGGCCTACTCCTATATTTAAGTACATAAATTTCCGCAGCGCAATGTTTTCCACAGCCGCGGGGCATTCAATCGTTCAATCAGCAAATCAGTCAATCGCCAATTTTTAGACCACCCCTCACCCGCCGCCGTCCCTCCGGCACCCTCTCCCTTGGGGCGAGGGCCGGTAATACTTGCTGGCCGCGGGCGCGGACACCCCCTCCCTAAGGTAGAGGGCTTGGATATTTTGGCGGAGCGATAGCTGTTGGCGCGGCTGAAGCCACGCCCTCCTAAAGAACCGCGGCCCGTAAAGGGCCGCGTTACGAAACCTCTTACCCGCCGTCGTCCCTCCGGTACGCTCTGCCCAAGGCAGGGGGCATCGCTATTTGTGGGGCGCGGCGGGTCTTTGATTGGGACCGCGCGAAAAGGCGCGGAGTGCCAAAGGTCACATGCTGTGCATTACCAACTTTTTATGCAACGCAGGCGCGAAGATGTGCATCAAAAAGACTTGCGTCGGGAGTCTTTGGGTCGGGAAGGAAGGTGAACCGGCCCGTGGAACAGAGGGGGTATCTGAGGAAGAGGCCGCCCTGTCGTTTATATGAACGTCATTAAGCAGCGGCGAAATCAGCTGTTTTAGAATCCAATATACCAATAAGCCTTTCCAGGAAACCCCGCTCAATCAACCTAATGGAGGAGACGCCAGAACTGAAGGTCTGAGCGTATCCGTTAATCGTCATACCCTGTTGACGCCGCCGCGCGGCAGCGCGAAGTCGCGCGGAGTTCTGTCAATTGTGGTAGCAGGGATATGGCCTGATTAAGACCTGACTCAACGCGGCATCAATAATCCGTAGACCGTCATATCAGCGACGGTTGAATTGGCCATCCAGAACGTCGAGGAGTTCTTTATCCATTGAAAGAACGCCTCCAGTAAGAATGAAAAAACAAATATGAGCAGCGGCACACATGCCATGCCGCGGATTAGCGGCCAAGAGGCGCCCTTTGTAAAATCCGTGCCGTAGCTGCCATTGATTGAAAGCTGTGTGCTAATAAGGAGAAAGAACATGACAGGAATCATAAGAAAGACGGGGCTATTGATCATCACCTGCGCGGTGGCACTGGCGATGGGGCTCGTGACCGGTGTCCCGCTCTATGCCCAGTACACCACGGCGAGCCTGAGCGGACGGATCCTTGACCCTACCGGAGCAGCGGTTCCCGGGGCCGTCGTGACGGTGCAGAACACCGAAACAGGCATTTCCCGTACTTTAGACACTGCAACGGACGGGCATTATCTTTTTCCGGCCTTGCCGGTGGGGAATTACAGCCTCTCGGTGGCAAAGACCGGGTTCCAGACGTATGTCCAAAGCGGCCTTGTGCTGACGGTGAACCAGGCGGCCACCCAGGATGTGTCGCTGAAGATTGGAACAACCACCGAGCGTGTCAACGTGTCCGGCAACGCTCCTCTTGTGACCACGAGCTCGGCTACCACCGGCCAGCTGGTAAACCAGCAGAGCATTGTGAATTTGCCGTTGAACGGGCGGGAGGCGCAAAGCCTGGTCTTTTTGATGCCCGGGGCTAACAACGTTACAGATCAATACTGCGGCGCAGGGTGCGAGGGCGGTTCCTACCCCGGCGAGCAATACGCCAACGTTAATGGCGGCGGCCCCAACGGAGTCAACTACCAGATGGACGGCGCCGATAACAACGACACCTACATGAACACGAACCTGCCCTTCCCCGATCCCGACGCGATCAAGGAATTCAACGTGCAGACCGGGAACATGAGCGCGGAGTACGGCAACGCCATCAGCGGCGTCGTCAACATCGTCACCAAATCCGGAACGAACCAGTTCCACGGAGACGCTTTTGATTTTGTCCGAAACTACAAGTTTGATGCGCGCAACTTCTTTGCTCCCACGCGGGACACGCTGAAGCAGAACCAATTCGGCGGAACTCTGGGAGGGCCCATCAAGAAAGACAAACTGTTTTTCTTCGGCAGCTATCAGGGGACGCGCACGCGGACGGCGCCTAACGGAAACATTGTGTTTGTGCCCACGGCCAGCGAGCGGACGGGCAATTTTGGAGACTTCTGCTCCACCTACGACTCGTCGGGCATGTGCACGGATCCGAACGGCACTCAACTTAGCGACCCCAACACGGGCAACCCCATCCCATTCAATAATCTGACCGCAGCCGGCCTCACACTTTCGCCGGCCGCGCAGAATTTGCTGAAATATATTCCCCTGCCCAACGGACCGGGCGGAGAGCTTAACTACCTGGGAGCGGCGTCGAATACCAACGAGAACCAGTTTCTGGCCAAGATCGATTACGATCGCGGCAATCACCATATCAGCGGCCACTATTTCTACACAAAATTCACCGAGCCGGCCACTCCAATGACCAACAACGACCTCTTGGCCATCCAGTCGAATGCCAACCAGGTTCGGGTGCAAACCGTTTCCGTGAATGATACCTATACGGCCTCGCCCAACCTGCTTTTCAACACCTGGTTCGGATGGAACAAACAGGATGGAGGCTACATCCCCGGCGTTCCGTTTTCCGCCAACGCGTTGGGGTCGAACATTGCGCCCTCGCCCTCTCCGCAACTCACCATCCTTGTTGACGGTTACTTTAACGTCATCGGGCCTAACGTGGGCGCGTACAATCGCGGCGACCAGACGGTGCGGGAAGTAGCGACGTGGATCAAGGGCAAACATCAACTCACTTTCGGAGGCGAGCTGCTGCGGGTTGTCGCTCCCATCTCCAATCAGTACTTGCAGGGTGGCAGCTTCGAGTTCGGCGGCACTTTCACCGGAAACAACCTGGCAGATTTCATGCTCGGCGACACCAGCATATTCAACCAGGGTGGAGGCATTTACGCGAATATTACGGGATACAATTGGGCCGCTTTCGCCCAGGACCAATGGCGGGTCACGCATCGCCTGATGCTCAGCGGCGGCCTCAGGTGGCAGCCTTTGCTGCCCTATAAGGATAGCCACAACCGCCTGCCGTGCTTCCAGCCGGGCAAGCAATCCACTCTCTATCCCAACGCCCCCCTGGGGCTGCTGCTTGCGGGCGATCCGGGCTGTCCGAGAGGGACGTATAACAGCACGCTCGACAGTTTCGCGCCGCGCATCGGATTTGCCTATCGCCTCACGAACGACGGCAAAACCAGCCTTCGCGGTGGCGCGGGATATTATTTCCAGCCGCCCGAGACCCTTGCCTACCAGGATGCCGCCGGGGTGCCGCCTTTCGCTCCCATCATCACTCTGCCCATCGGCTCCCAGCCCTATGCAAGCTTTGACAATCCTTACGGCAGCGCGGGAATCGCGAATCCGTTTCCTCAGGACTTCGGTCCCAATCTGCCTTCTTCCAACTTCACGTTTCCACTGCCGGCCACTTTGGCTTACTTCTTCCCTCTGGGTTTTAAGGAGCCCGAAATTACCATCTGGAATATGACTCTGGAACGCCAGCTTGGAAGAAGCATGATGATCAAGGCGGCTTATTTTGGGAACAAGGGCACGCATCTTTTCCCAACTTCCGACCAGCAGGCTATGCCCGACATCAACCCCGGGCTCTATTCCCTGGGCGGCGCCCGTGCCTACCCGAACTTCGGCCCCATCGGGATGATGGATTCCGGTTACAATTCCAACTACAATTCGCTTCAGCTCTCGTTGGAAAAAAGGATGAGCCACGGGCTTTCGTTCCTCGCCGACTACACATGGTCGAAGGCGCTGAACGACTTCTCCGAGTCTGTCAACAGTGAAGCCTACTATCAGACCAATCCGTTCAACCGCAACGCCAACTACGGTCCGGGCACCACGAACGTTCCCCAGTCTTTCAAGCTTTCAGGCACCTGGCAGGTTCCTCATTTCAACCTGCACGGCGCAACTGACAAGCTCCTGAACGGCTGGGCTGTGGCGCCCCTCATGACCTGGAGGAGCGGATATCCGTTCAGCATCATGAGCGGAATGGACAATTCCATGTCCGGAGATTATGTGGACCGAGCGGACTTCGCGCCCGGCGCCACGCTTGCTCAGGCCAGGCTGAGTGCCAACCGCTCGCATGCAGCCCTTATTCAGGAGTACTTTAACCCGGCAGCCTTCACGCAGAACGCCCTTGGAACTTATGGCAATACCGGAAAGAATATCCTGGTGGGACCAGGACTATTCGATACCGATATCGCTCTGCTCAAGGACACGAAGATCGGCGAGCGTTACACGTTGCAGTTCCGCGCCGAGGCTTTCAACGCGTTCAACAACGTCAACTTCGGCCAGCCTGACATGTTTTGGAGCGACTCTACTGTGGCAGGAGGGCCGGGCACCTTCGGTCAAATCACCTACACTTCGGGAGACCCGCGCATTATGCAGTTTGCGCTGAAGCTCCTGTTCTGATAATGGCCTGCCTCAAGGGCCAATAGCGGCGTGCTACATGGCCATCTGGTTTTATGGAACCGGATGGCCATGGACGCCCCCCGATCACTCAATCACCCAATCGCCCAATTCTTTAAATCACTCAATCAAAAATACTTATGGCTGCCCAAGGCTCGCGGCGGCTTTATAGCACCTGGGTATTAGTCAGATGGTACCAACGATCCATTGCCGAAATGGCTTGACCACATTAGGCTCAATGCTGAATTTAGCTCTGAGGGGGGCAACGATGGAGAGGACAGAGACAAACGAGACGATCGAGAACGATCAGAATCAGGTGGAAACAACACCATTCGAGCAGCATTGCCCGCGCCACGGCGCGAGGATTCGCCGGTATTTTGGCTGCCCGCGGTGTGTGATTGAGGAAGTCCGTCGCCATGAGAGGCGAATGGATGATTTATTGATGCTGGATGAGCCGATTCCAGTGGAGCCCGTTGACCAGGCAACCGCGCCACTGGCAGAGATGAGGTAAGCAGGAAGCCGCCGGGCAGCGATCTGCTGCCGCTGGGATTTTGAACGGGAAAAGGCCACGGTCAGACATTTATCGATCGTGGCCTCCCGTATTTTTTAATTATTCCGTGGGGAGGGGATTTTACGCCAATGGAGGGCGCCCAATGAAGTCGATTTCATTTGCATTGATGTTAAGTTCAGCGATTCTGCTGCCGGGCCTGGCAATGGCCCAGTATGGTTATGTCCAGGAGTGCAAGGAAACCGTCGCAAATCAGTTGAGCCTGTCAACGCTGGATATCAACGCGCAACTCGGAGCTTTCAGTCCGAATGGCAGTCGCATTGTCAACTGGCGGTCACGCCGCGCCAACGACAGCTTTGGCTACTGCGAGTTCAACACGGCAACCGGTGAACTGGTACAGTCCCAATCCGGCGAATACTCCGGGCCCGTCGCGAATGGATCCGGCTACGGCAACACCAGCGGCCAGCAGTACGCGCAGAACATGGGGTACAGTGGATACCGCCAAAACATTGTGAACGCTCCGCGCGTCAGGGTGGACAGTTCCGGACGCGGAGACTACCACGGCCCCAATAAATCGTTCCACATCCGGCACACCTGGGTTGACACAAGAGGCCCACAGGCAATCGTGACTCTCAGCGACGGAGACGATTACAAGATCAGCTTCTATGGCCCTATTGTGCAGCAGAACGGTAACCGCGATTTTACGATGGACCTCAACAATTCAAACTTCGGCGCCGCCAGCGGGACTGCAACATTCCGGCTGACCCCGGACGATAAAAGAGTGGAGTACCTCAGCATGAACGGCCAGCTAAAAGGCAGAGACTTTAACGGCAATTTCCGACGCTGATTCATCAACCGTCAACCTTTTTGCCCGGCGGCCGGTCCGGTTTTTCGAGTCCGGTGGTTTTAATCGGACCTCGCCGCCGGTTTTCCCTCTGAAAACTTGAATCATGCAGGGCTTGTCCTGATTTATGGCGCTCCATGAGCGCCATTTTTTTTGGTTAAGCGCGGCGAAGCCACACCCATCTATAAAGATCAGCGAGCCTTCCAATCGCTCAATGGGGCGAATTCTTAAATCAGCAAATCGCAATTCAGACAATCATTCAATTCAAAAGACCCCTCACCCGGCCGCGCGTGCGTCCACCCTTTCCCCAAGGTAGAGGGCTTGATTTTTCCTGGCAGGCCGTCAATGGATGCCTTCGCCCGCCAGGTGATATGCTACAGCCTGGAAGCGCGAGCCCTGCCAGATCGGCGGGCGTGAGCCGCGTGCGGCTCCTTGATAATGCGGGCAGGCCAATAAACCGGGTGACAGCCGAATGGGATCCACGGAAAACAATTTGCAGCAACGGCAGGACGGCATGAACGAGGCGTACGCCGACTTTGTGGCGCGTTATCCGGGCTTCCTGCAAACCACTGCTCTCGATGAACTGCGCGCAACCGAGTACCACCGACTGGACGAGCATGGCCAGGTTTATCTGGACTACACAGGCGGTTCGCTTTACGCCGAGTCGCAACTTCAGCAGCACCTCGACCTGTTGCGCAGCGGGGTCTTCGGCAATCCGCACTCGGCCAATCCGGCCTCGACGGCGATGACCGGGCACGTTGAGCGCACGCGAAGGTCAGTGCTGGAATATTTCAACGCCGCGGGCGACTACATTGTGGTCTTCACGCTGAACGCATCGGGAGCGCTGAAGCTGATCGGCGAATCGTTTCCGTTTGCGCCGGGCACCCGGTACCTGGCCACCTTCGACAATCACAACTCCGTGAACGGCATTCGCGAGTTTGCGCGCGCGAAAGGCGCAACGCTGGCCTTTGCGCCGCTGGTGACGCCGAGTTTGCGGCTGGAAAGGGCGCGCCTCGACACGCTGCTCGCCCAGGCCGACCCGGCCCGCGACAATCTGTTTGCCTATCCGGCGCAATCCAATTTCTCCGGCGTCAAGCACCCGCTGGATCTGGTGGCAACCGCGCAGAGCAAGGGATGGCAGGTGCTGCTGGACGCCGCCGCTTTTGTTCCCACCAACCGGCTGGACCTGGCGGCCGTCAAGCCGGATTTTGTGTGCGTCTCGTTCTACAAAATGTTCGGCTATCCCACCGGCGTGGGCGCCTTGCTCATCCGGCGCGCCGCGCGTCCCCGTCTCAAACGCCCGTGGTTCGCGGGCGGCACCGTCGATTTTGCGTCGGTCCAGGGGCAGGCCCACGTGCTCTCCCATAACGAAGCCGGATTTGAAGACGGCACGTTGAATTACCTCTCAGTCCCGGCCGTCGAGATCGGCCTGCGTCACCTGCAGGCGATCGGAATGGAAAAGATCGGCGAGCGGGTCCGGTGCCTGACCGGATGGCTGCTGGAGCAGTTGCTGGCGCTCCGGCACAGCAACGGACGCGCGATGGTTCGCATCTACGGGCCCTCGACCACAAAGGAGCGCGGCGGAACGCTGACCATCAACCTTTACGATCCGCAGGGGCATCTGCTGGACTACCGGCGCGTGGAAGAGCTGGCCGGCGAAGAAGGCATCTCGCTGCGCACCGGATGCTTCTGCAATCCTGGCGCCGGCGAAATGGCCGAGGGGCTGACAGAGCAGGATATGAGGGC
>JAJXZM010000487.1 GCA_021780055.1 Acidobacteriota bacterium | reverse complement strand
GAGGTGAATCAAACTGCTGCTTGTGCGCTTCAAAGTATTTCCGCGCATCAGCCTGCGTGAGAATAATCCGACCCCCGACTTCGCGGGAAATGACCTGCTGCTGAAGCAACTGACGTCGGATTTGGTCCTTGAAATCTTCCCAGTTGATCCCTTCGTTCTCTACTGCTTGCTGGAGCGCATCGAGAGATGCGAGATTGTATTGCTGGCGGATTTCATCCAGGCGTTTAATGAGATCGGTTTCCACGTTGATGTCGTCATCAGCCGCTTTCTGGACAAGAAGGTCCTGGTCGATCATGTCCCGGAGCAGATTCTTGCTCTGGGCGTTAAATTCCTCCTCCAGCTTGGCCCCGGAATACTGCTGGGCCAGTTGAGCATGCAGATTGGCACTTTCCTTGTCATATTGCCGCTGCGTGACGATTTTGTTGTTGATCCGCGCAATGATGCGCTCAACCAGAACTGTCTTGGCGCTGGCCTGCGGGACCATCACCGCCAGGATTGACATGATCAACCCCAGCCATAAGAGTGATTTAAAAGGTTTTCCTGCCATTACATCCACCTCAAACAGATAATTCCCGAGGATTTGGAAGAACTTTGCCCCCGCGCGTCACCAAAGAGGTTGCCCACGACTAGTAATGTTAGCTCTCCGGCTGTAGTTCCAGCAAGATGTTTTCAACATGCTGAAGCAGGTCTCCCGCGCCGTCTTTGACCTGCATTCGGAGAACTCCATCCGGCTGGAATGTGACACCCCGTTGCCGTTTAACAATTTGCATCAGCTTTTCGGGTGAGACGGACGTCTGGTCATGGAATCTCATCCGGAGTTCGTCGCCTTTCCGTTCTACGGATTGGATCATCAGTTGTTCGGCGCGGGACTTCACCACGGCATAATTCAATAGGTGCCTGACGGGTTCTGGAATGGGCCCGTAGCGGTCCACGAGTTCGGCTTCCATGTCGCGCAGCGCGGCACTGGTTTTGAGCGCTGAAATCCGCTTGTACACCCGCAGGCGCTGGCGTTCGTCAGAGATGTAGTTCTCCGGGATCTTGATGTTGATGCCCAGATTCAGAGTTGTTCGGACTTCAGGTGCGGCGGGCTCACCCTTCAGTTCGTGGACCGTCTCATCCAGCATCCGTAAGTAGAGGTCGATACCGATGGCGTTCAGGTGTCCGTGCTGCTGTTGGCCCAGGACGTTTCCGGCCCCACGCAATTCAAGGTCCAGCGCCGCAAGGCGAAAGCCTGCTCCAAGGTCGGAGAATTCTCTTAGCGCGGCCAGTCGCCGCTTGGCAATCGGAGTGAGCGTGTCAATGGCCGGGACCAGAAAGTAGGCATACGCGCGCCGGTCCGACCGGCCAACGCGGCCGCGAAGCTGATAAAGGTCCGACAGGCCGAACCGTTCGGCATGGTTGACGATCATGGTGTTGGCACGCGGAATATCGAGCCCGTTTTCAATCAGCGAGGTGGCCACCAGCATGTCGTACTGGCCCTCCATGAACTTCAGCATCACGCGTTCCAGTTCGCGTTCGCCCATCTGTCCGTGCGCTACTCCAATCTTTGCGGTCGGCACAAGACGCTGGAGCAGAGCGGCGATGGTGAAGATCGACTCGACGCGGTTGTGAACAAAAAAGACCTGCCCGCCACGTTCCATTTCATGCAGAATCGCAGACTGAATGAGCCCATCGTTGAAAGTTGCCACTGTTGTCTGAATGGCAAGCCGTCCGCGCGGCGGGCTCTCAATCACTGAGAGGTCGCGCAATCCACCGAGGGCCATGTGCAAGGTGCGGGGGATCGGCGTGGCGGACATGGTCAGTACATCGACGTTTGCTTTCAGCTTTTTCAATCGCTCCTTGGCCGCAACGCCGAACCGCTGTTCTTCATCCACAACCAACAGGCCGAGGTCCTGGAATTGAACGTCCTTCGACAGCAGGCGGTGTGTGCCAATAACGATATCAACCTTGCCGGTTTCAACATCCGCAAGGGTCTTTTTGATTTCCGCTGCCGAACGGAATCGGCTGAGCATCTCAACGCGCACGGGGAAGTGCGCCATGCGCTGGCGAAAAGTTGTGTAGTGCTGGAACGCCAGGACCGTGGTCGGCGCGAGCAAGGCAACCTGGCGGTTTTCCTGAACGACCTTGAACGCCGCACGCATGGCGAGCTCAGTCTTGCCATAACCCACATCGCCGCAGAGCAGACGGTCCATGGGTTCCGGCGATTCCAGGTCACCCTTGATGTCGGCAATAGCGGTCAACTGGTGGGGTGTTTCTTCAAACGGGAATGAATCCTCAAATTCCTTCTGCCAGTTATTGTCCGGAGCGCAGGCGGTGCCGCCGCGCATTTTCCTCTCGGCGTACAGGCGGAGAAGTTCTTCGGCCATGTCACGCAGCGCCCGCTGGACGCGCTTCTTTGTCCGCTGCCAGGTTGTCCCGCCCAGGCGATCAAGACTCGGCTTGATGCCCTCGCCGCTCGATCGGTATTTCTCCACCAGGTCAAGCCGCTCGAGTGGGACGTAGAGTCGGGCGTCATCGTGATAAGTGAGCAGCATGAAGTCACGCATTGAACTGCCCACCTGGAGCTGCTTCAGACCCTGATAAATTCCGATGCCGTGGTCAACATGCACCACGTAGTCGCCCACTTTCAGGTCGCTCAAGTCTGAAAGAAAACTGGAGGCGGCGCCCTCTTTACGGCGGGTGGCTCCCCAGGCAAAGTCTCCCAGTATGTCACGCTCGGAAAGCAGTTGAATGTGGAGATCAGGGAAAATAACACCGGAGTCGATGTCGCCTTTGGCAATCAGCAGCGCGCGGACCTCTGGGCCCACGATGACCGCGCCAGACTGTTCCTGCCCGGATTTCCCGCGCCCGCCTGACCACGAAACGTTCTCGAAAGGGATCTCGTAATCGGAAAGAATCTCACGCAAGCGGTCGGCCTTGGCTGATGTCGGAACAACCAGGATGGTTCTTTCTCCTCGCTCGATCTGTGTCCGCAGATTTTCCGCCATCACTTTGAGCGAACCCTGGTATTTCGGCACCGGCTGCGTGTTCAAAAAACAGTGATAGCTTGTTTTCCCTGAATTGGGTACGGCTTCCGCGGTGGAGGTGTCTCCTTCTATAACAAGCTCACTGAGAGAAACAGCCGGGAAGGCTGCAATAGCCTCATGCAATTCGTCTTCATTCAAGAATAGTTCATGCGGACGGGGCGGTTGCGGAGTAACGTCCCGCACCGTGTCGAAACCGTTTTGCAGGCTTGTGAAATGTTCCACCATCTGTGACTGGCGGTCGGTGAGTTCATCCCAGACAATGAGGGGGCGATCCATTAACGAAAACAGAGTGCCGGGATGCGGCTCCACGAGAGGCACATAGAACTCCCATCCGTGAAACGGCGCGGCGTAGGAATCCTCCCAGCCTGTGGGCATGCGGTCGGCGCGGCCTTCCGGTTTCCGGCCGGCCAGCACTTCAACCAATTGATCGAAGAAATTCTGGGGCGGTGCCGCCTCCGACAGAGGAAGGATCTGAATGTTTCCGACGTTCGCCCTTGACCGTTGCGTTGCGGGATCAAACTCACGCAACGACTCGATGCTGTCGCCGAAGAATTCAATGCGGATGGGCCACTCGGCCTCTGGCGGGAAAACGTCCAGAATTCCGCCACGGACGGAGAATTGTCCCACGGTGGAGACGGGCTCGGCACGCTCGTAGCCTACTTTGAGCAGGTGCTCTGCAATGTCTTCGGGTGCCAACTCGTCACCGGTCTGCAATTGGAGCGCGAGAGAACGATAAAAGGGTACTGTTCTGTAGCGCATCATCGCAGCCGGCAAGGGGGCGCACAACACACGAACTTGCCTGCAGGCAATTCTCCAAAGAGCAACGGCTCGGCGCTCCAGTACGTCGGGGTGTGGAGAACGAGCATCGTAAGGCGAACAATCAAATGCAGAGAGAGATAGCGCCGACTCGCCCTCACCAGGTTTCAGCCAATCGAGTACGGTTGACGCGGCTTTGCTTAGCGCTTCCGCGGCCTCGTTGTCGGAGGTGAGAACGATGACCGGCCTCGCGAGTTGATGAGCAAGGAGGGCCGCGGCGATTCCCTTGGCGGGTCGCGTAAGCCCGGAAATCGAGACGGCGCCCGCGGCGCCGGCGTCCGGCGTTACCGCGAATTCACGTGCCGCACGGAACCCGGGATGTTCAAGAATCGATTGGAGCAACGACTGAATGGAGGACATCAAACCTGAGGGCCTTTAGCCGTAAATCTTCTGCACGTTGTTCACGATGGACGTGGTCGAAAATCCGGGAACTGCCGACATTGAAACCACGCGTCCGCCAGCGGCTTCGACTTCCGCGCGTCCGACGATCTCCGTAGGACCCCATCCGGCCCCTTTCACCAGCACATGGGGCAGCATGCGGGCGATCACCGTCTGGGGTGTGGGATCGTCAAAGATGGTGACGTAGTCCACGGCCTCGAGCGCGGCCAGAATTTCGGCGCGCTCCTGCTGCGGGAAGATCGGTCGATCCTCTCCTTTCAGTGCGCGCACGCTTCGGTCGCTGTTGACGGCCACGATCAGGAGATCTCCCAGTTTTCTGGCATCCGCCAGATAGCGTGTGTGGCCGGGGTGCAACAGGTCAAAGCAACCGTTGGTAAAGACTACGCGCGCGCCCTGCGCCTTGTGGCTGTCAATCACCTGGTACGCATCTTCCAATGTCAGAATTTTCGACAGCGCCAGCCGGACTGCCGGTCTCGTTGGAGTCACGCTGTTATTCTAGCACGTTGGGCCGGGGTCTTTTTGGCCGCCAGGGGCGGTGCGACTTACGCTTCAAAAGATCCCGTGCTATGCTGGCCAGTGGAAGGAGTATCCCAAGACTTGAAGACCATCGCCATTGTCGGAGGCGGGCCTGCCGGCGCGATGACTGCTGAGCGCCTGCTGAGGGGCACTTTCCCATCGCAGAGCGGATTAGGCGGTGTGCAGGTCATTGTTTTCGAAGAGAAGCTTGGCTGGGAAAAACCCTGCGGCGGCGGGTTGAGCCCGAAAGCGCTCAAAGAGTATCCTTTTCTGCTGCAGGCTGCAGACAAGGCGAACCCGGTCCGCAAGATGGAGATGTGCGCTCCCGGAGGCGCCAGCGTATGCCTTGATCTTCGCACGCCCCTTGCCATCTACTCAAGAAGGGAACTGAACCATCTTCTGCTTGAGAGAAGCGAGCAGGTTGGCGCGCAGGTTGTGAATGACCGTGTCACCGGCGCAATGCGGCATGGGAACAGGTGGCGGCTGCGGGGTCGGACGGACCGCTATGAAGCTGACTATTTAATTATCGCCGCGGGAGCGCGCAGCAGCCTACGCAACGAGCTCGCCGGCAGCCTCCGCGCGCGCGACTTCATGCTCACCTTCGGCTACTTTGTTCCCGGCAGTGAAGACCGGCTTCGCGTCGAATTCTTTAAGGATTTCGAGGGCTATGCCTGGTCGTTCCCGCGTCCGGACCATCTTTCCGTTGGCATTTGCGGCAAGATTGGAAATGCCAAGATGTCTGAACTACAGCAGAAACTATGGGGGTTCATGGCGCGCCTGGGGTATTCGTCTGAGTCCTCGCCGGTTTTCAGCCATCTGCTGCCCTCGCTCGAAGTGGACAGTTGGGCAAAAATACGCCTGGAAGGGGATGGCTGGGCTCTGGCCGGTGACGCTGCGGGTTTGACCGATCCGCTTACCGGTGAGGGCCTCTACTTCGCTTTACGCTCCGGCGAACTGCTGGCGGAATCACTTCTGCGGGGTTCGTCCTACGCGCGAAGCGTGTGGAGTGAGTTTGGGCGCAAGCTGATGCTCGGTGCGAGATTATGTCCTAAGTTTTACATGGGCGGTTTTCTTGGAGCGAGCGTGACCACGCGCATGGTCCAGTTGTGCAGGCGGAGCCGGACCTTTTCCGACCTCTTCCAGGACCTGGTTGAAGGCAATCAGGCTTATTATGGGCTTCCTGGCCGGGTCTTCAGGAACTTACCGAAGTCGCTGGTTGAGATTGCGACGCAGTCGTTGGGCAGGCGGCTGCGGCCTCAACCTGCCGAGCGGCCTTAAAGCAAAGTTTTGTGGCAGCAAAAATACCTTTCAGGGTGGAAATGTGCGAGCGAAATCTGAGGAGTTGTTCAGCAAAGCGACAAAACTGATGCCGGGCGGTGTCAACTCTCCTGTAAGGGCGTTCCGTGCGGTGGGCGGTACTCCGGTCTTTATTGCCAGCGGCCGCGGCGCGCACATCAAGGACGTCGACGGCAACGATTATCTGGACTTTGTGTCTTCATGGGGGCCACTGATTCTGGGCCACTGCCACCCCGAAGTGATGAGTGCCCTGGCTGCGGTGTTACAGATCGGAACCAGCTTTGGGGCTTCCACGGCGGGCGAGATCGCTCTGGCCGAGGGAATCACCCGGGCGTTCCCGTCGGTGGAACGCCTGCGGCTGGTGAATTCGGGCACGGAAGCCATCCTTTCGGCGGTCCGTTTGGCGCGGGCGGCAACGAAGCGCGACAAAATCCTGAAGTTTGAAGGCTGCTATCACGGCCACTCCGACAGCCTGCTGGTAAAGGCCGGGTCCGGTGTTGCCACATTGGGGTTGCCGGACAGCCCGGGTGTGCCGCAGGCGCTGGCCGAGCTGACGATCACGATCCCCTTTAACGATTTCGAGGCCCTGGAGAGCGCCTTTAAGACCCATCGTGGCCAACTGGCCGCGGCGCTGATTGAGCCGGTGGTGGGCAACATGGGAGTGGTACCTGCCAGGCCCGGATTCCTGGCGCGGCTGCGGGAGTTGACGGAAGAGCAGGGAACGGTGCTGATTTTCGATGAAGTCATCACCGGCTTCCGGGTGGCCTATGGCGGCGCACAGCAGCTTTATGGAATCCGAGCAGACCTGACCACGCTGGGCAAGGTGATTGGGGGCGGCCTGCCAGTAGGTGCTTACGGCGGCAAGGCGTCACTGATGGAATTGGTTGCGCCGAGCGGTCCGGTTTACCAGGCCGGCACGCTATCCGGTAACCCTCTGGCCGTGGCTGCAGGGGCCAAAACGCTGGAAGTGCTCAGGCGGCCGGGAACTTATGACCGACTGGAGGCGCTTGGCAATCGGCTGGGTGATGGCCTGACGGAACAGGCAAAGAAGGCGGGAGTTCCGCTCACAGTGAACCGGATCGGGTCAATGCTGACGGCGTTTTTCACTCCGGGTCCGGTCACGGACTATGCCTCCGCAAAGAAATCGGATTCCGCTCTGTTTGCGCGATTCTTTGCGTCGCTGCTCGGGCGGGGCGTCTATTTTCCTCCGTCGCAGTTTGAAGCCCTGTTCGTTTCCATGGCGCACACAGACGAAGAGATCGACCGGGCTGTCCGTCTGGCGGGTGAAAGCCTTCGGGAAATCCGGGAAGGGAACTAGCGCCTTTCCGTCAGGATTCCAGGAAGTAATTGCGGCAGGCCTGACGCACTGAAGGGCCGTCGAGGTGCGGCTCCACTCCCTGATAGCGCGCGGCCCACGTGATGTGCTGCGCGATGTCGCGAGGATAGCAGGCGCGAAGCGGCTGCTGGAGCGCGGCCAGCAGGCTCAATACTCCATCCACAACCGTCGCGTCATAAACCAGGCCATATTCATCGCATACACGTTTGAAGATTTCGTGAAACTGTCCGGAGGGTACGTAATCCACCTTGATTTTGGTCTGAATGCGGCGCAGGAAAGCTTCGTCGGCAAGAGACCTGGGATCGAGGTTGGTGGCGAAGGCGACGAAGAGGTCGAAGGGAATCTCGATCTGCTTTCCGCCAGCCAGGGTGAGGAAATCGATTCTCCGATCCAGAGGAACAATCCAGCGGTTGAGCATCTCCTCGGGACGCATTCTCTGACGGCCAAAGTCGTCAACCACCAGAACGCCGTTGTTGGCTTTCATCTGCAGGGGGGCGGTGTAGAACTTGGTGAGCGAATTCATTTGCAGGTCCAGCATCTCGAGTGTCAACTCGCCGCCCGCCACCACGCGCGGCCGCTTGCAGAGCACCCAGCGCCTGTCATAATCGCCCAGCGCGTTCTCTTCTTCTTCGTGGCGTGCGTGCAGGTGGTTATCGTAAACGGTAATGATCTGGCCGTCGACCTCAACAGCGTAAGGAATCCATACCCGGTCACCGTAAATCGAGGGAATGCTCTCGGCCATGGCCGTCTTTCCTGTTCCGGCCGGCCCATAAAGAATAATGCAGCGGCCCGAGACGACCGCCGTCCCCAACTGGTTCAGGGTTTCCTCCGGCAGCACCAGGTGGCTGAAAGCCTTTTTGACCTGCGGAGGGCGTACATCTGCTTCTCTGATACTCTGCGCATGAATCCGGGCGACGTAATCTTCCAGAGATACCGGCGCGGGGCCATAGTAGTGATTCAGGTTCAGCAGTTCAAGCGCGCGGCCTCTTCCGCCGGAGGTGATGGCAATCCGGTGGACGGTGCCCGTCATACCTTTCACTTCGCA
>JAJXZM010000141.1 GCA_021780055.1 Acidobacteriota bacterium | reverse complement strand
CGCACATCGTACACCGGACGCTGACCGAAGAAATTTCAACCCGTTGTCCGGCAACCATCATGCGGAACCATCCCAACACCACGGTCTATCTGGATCCGGCCTCATCAACCGAATTGCCTTAGTGTTGCCGTCAGGGACGAAAATTTATTCGCTTGCAGTCTGAAGCGTGTGTGAGATGCCATGAAGCCCAAACCGATTAAGCGCCTGCGATGGTTTATCGTCTGGACGCTTTTCTGCTCCACGGTCATCAATTACATCAACCGGCAGACGCTTTCCGTCCTCGCTCCGGTGATCATGCAGCATTTCCACATGACGCATGAGGACTACTCCTACGTCGTGTCGGCTTTCCAGGTTGCCTACGCGGGCATGTGGCTGATCGGCGGGGTCATCATTGACATCATCGGTACGCGGCGCGGCCTAACGCTGGCCATGATCTGGTGGTCTCTTTCCAGCATGGTGCATTCGCTGGCGAGTTCTGTGTTTTCGCTTGCCGTCTTCCGTTTCATGCTTGGAATCGGCGAAGGCTTCAACTGGCCTGGCGCCAGCAAGACCGTAGCGGAATGGTTCCCGGCGGAGGAGCGCGGTCTTGCCGTAGCCATTTTTGACAGCGGCTCGAGCGTGGGTGCCGTCGTCGCGCCGCCTTTTGTTGCCTTTATCGCCTATGAGTTTGGATGGCGCTACTCCTTTGTGGCTGCGGGCCTGTTGGGTTTTGTCTGGCTCATTCCCTGGCTGTATTTTTACCACCCGTTCGACGAGCACCCGCGGTTGGGCGACGATGAGCGGAAGATTATCCAGGAACGACGCGGCACGCCGGTCGCTTCTGCCCTTAAAGGCGCCAAACGCTGGCTGAGCCTGCTGAAAGAAAGAAACGTCTGGGGCATTGTTCTGGGCCGCTCGCTGACGGATCCGATCTGGTGGTTTTATGTCTTCTGGCTACCCGCTTATTTGAGCGAGGTGCGCGGCTTCAGCCTGAAAGAGATCGGTGCGTTCGCCTGGATTCCTTTTCTTGCCGCAGACCTCGGAAACTTCACGGGAGGGTTCGCAACCGGTTTCTTTATCAAGCGCGGAATGCCGGTCATTCGCTCGCGCAAGCTGGTTTGCATACTAAGTTCGCTGCCCATCATTGCGGGAATCCCTGCCGCCATGACGCACAGTACGACTGTCGCGCTGTTGCTGATCAGTTTCGCGACATGGGGATACGCAAGCTGGTCGACCATGGGACTGACGTTCCCCTCGGACCTGTTTCCGCAGGACGTCGTTGCCTCCGTCACAGGGCTCAGTGGTTTGGGAGCGGGCCTGGTCAGCACGGCCTTTACGCTGATGATTGGGTATATCGTTGACAAGTTCTCTTATTTCCCCGCTTTCGTGGCGGCCGGGACCGTTCCGCTCCTGGCGACTGCGATTGTTCTGATCCTCATCCGGGATCCCGGAAGCAGTGCAACAACATCCACGGCAAGTTGAGTTCCGGCGTTTGACGAAAACAACCTCGAGCGGCGTTATTCTGATTTCGCCCAATAGCGGTGGACTCCACCGTTAAGCTCGGTGTAGATTCCACAAGGGATTTCGCTTGAACTTCTGGTAAGGCAAGACGGTTGGCAACAATGAGTGATCGCGCAGATGTGATTGTGGTTGGGGCGGGACCCGGGGGTTCCACCGCGGCCAAGTTGTTGGCGGACCGCGGCTACTCCGTGCTGCTGATCGACCGGTGTAATTTTCCCCGCCACAAGACCTGTGCGAGCTGGATCAACCGCCTGGCGTTTGAGCGGTTTTCTTTTCTAAATAATTCTCTCCCGGATCTGGTTGAAAATCCCTTCTACGGCGTGGCATTTTATGACCGGTCGATTGAAAGGGAAGCTCGGTATCAGGAGAGCCGGCCGTCCGGCTATCTTTCGTTGCGGTCGAAACTCGATGACGGATTGCGGCAGATTGCGGTCCGAGCGGGCGCCCGGTTCATGGGTGGCTGCGCCGTTGACGATCTGATGGAGGACCGCGAGGGAATTCGAGTGCGGCTTGAGGATGGTAGGGAGATTACTGGATGCATCGTGATAGGGGCCGACGGCGCCTCCAGCCGGGTGGCCGTGAAAGCCGGTCTGCGCAAGGGATGGCAGCCGGGCGACTACGTGCTTTGCGCGAACACGGACGTCCCGTTTCCGCCCGAACGGATTACGGAGTTTTACGGCGAGCGATTTCCTTTCCGCGTGTACCTTGAGTACAGCGGCATTCAGGGTTATGGCTGGATTTTCCCCAAGCGGCAGCACGTGTGCATTGGCATTGGCGCGCTTTTGAATGATGGCCGCTCGATTCGCCCCCTTTTCGGCAAGTTCTTTCAGGAGCTTCGCCAGCGGAACCATGTTCCGTCCGATCTGCGGGAGGATAAAGTCTATTTTGATCTCGACCCGGTTGGTGGCGTTTATCGCATACCGAGCCTGGTCCGCGGCCGGGTCATGTTGATTGGCGATGCGGCCGGCTTTGTTTCCGGCTCGACGGGAGAAGGAATTTATCCAGCCATGGTCAGCGCGGAGGTTGCTGTCGATTTGATCCACCAGGCGCTGAAAGGTCCCTCGACTGCCTCGGTGCTCGAAAGGTACAATAGCCAATGGCACGCTGAACTGGGCGACTACGTTAAGAGACTGCCTGGTGGCGACCGCGAAGGTCAGACGCGCGGCCGTATTGATATGATTTTCAGAGTTCCGCTCGTACCGCGCATTGCGGGCCGGGCGTTTCTGTATGGGGAAAACCCTTCGTTTGCAACGCTCCTGCGTTCGTTCAAGTTGTTTTAGCGGGCCGGTTTAAGGTCCGAAAATTCGTGATTCTTCCTGTTGATTTGGTTTCCCCTTGCCTTTAACATTGATGCGATCTTTGGCGGGAGCGTGCTCCGGGCTCGAGCCATCTCCTTGAGGAGTGATTCACCGATTGAAAAAGCATAACACCGAGCTTCCTGTTACCTTGGAGTACTTTCGAACTCGAATGAGAACTGCTGGTGCTGTGGTTCTGAACAAGGTCCTCTCGCCTTTGGCAAGCCTTTTTTTTCAACGGACGCAAATATTGCTTCTTCTGCCGCTATATTTTTGCGGGCCGCAGAATTCGCTGGCCCAGATTGCGGGCACCTATCGAGTGAATACGAAAGAAAGCCAGATTCAGATTCACCTGTTCAAAGGCGGTTTTCTAAGTTCGCTTGGAGACAACCACCTGATCGCGATGACCCGCTTTTCAGGCACGGCAAAGCTGAGACAGATGGATGGCTGGACGGCGGACTTGTCAGCCGATGCGGCCTCGCTCAAGGTGATCGACCCGTGGGGGAATCCCTCCGAGCGAAAGGAAGTTGAAGACACCATGCTCGGACCAACACAGCTTGACGTAAAAGACTTCCCTTCAATCAAACTCCATTCGGTTTCGTTTGACCCTACCTCCCAGGATACGGCATGGCACCTCGTGGCTGAAGTCGAGCTACACGGGGTGACGCGTAAAGTACAGTTTTCACTGGATTGTCTTGCAAATCGCGAAAGATTACAAATTAGTGGAAAAAAGATGTTCAAGCTGACCGATTTTAACATCCAACCTTTTAGTACTGCATTTGGGGCAGTCAAGGTAAAGAATGATTTTGAGGTCACCTACAACGTCGTTCTCGAACGCGTCCACTGACCGCATAATTTCCTGGATTGGTTCGGCCCGCCACCCCAGAAAGTTCAGGGTTTCTTTAGTCCAATCCGGTTCCTCACTTGACACCAACGGAATATCCTGCGAAATAGAAACCTCCTGTAGAATCCGGAGGGCAAGTTGAGCCACAGAATCGTGGTGACCGGCATCGGTGCGGTAAGCCCCAACGGCCTTGGCCGCGAGGCCTTCTGGGAGGCAAGCTGGCAGGGCAGGAGCGGCATTCGCCGCATCCAGCGGTTTGATCCCTCCCTTCTTCCAGTTCATATCGCCGGTGAAATAGTGGGCTTTGAACCAACTCGCTACATCAGCGAGAAAGATTCGGCCAACGTCAGCCGCGTTGTACCACTGGCTATTGCCGCCGCCGGGGAAGCCATCGCGGACGCAGGACTTGACGCGTCTCGAATGACGCTGGAAGATCGGCGCCGCGTCGCCGTTCTTCTCGGTTCGGGCGGTGGCGGCCAGGAGTTTGTCGAGCATCAATATGAGCTCTACTATTCCGGGCGCGTGCGGCAGTGCAGCGTCTACACGATTCCCTCTGCGACCATCGGCACCCTTGCCAGTGAAATCTCCATGAATTTCGGCTTCCGGGGATTCAGCCACCTCATCTCTACCGGCTGTACTTCGTCAACCGACGCAATTGGGTACGCCGCCCAAAACATCCGGTGCGGCATGGCGGATGTAGTGGTGTGCGGCGGGGCAGACGCACCACTGGCCCCGTTAATCATGAAAGGTTTTACTCTGATGCGCATCCTCACGTCTTCGTGGAACAATCAGCCCGAACGTGGCTCGCGGCCGTTTTCGGCTGACCGCGACGGGTTTGTGCTGGGCGAGGGCGCCTGGATGTTTGTTCTGGAAAGCTACGAACACGCTCAGGAGCGAGGGGCACATATTTACGCAGAGATTGCGGGCTATGGTTCCACTTGCGAAGCCTTTCACCGGGTGCGCTTGGAAGAGAACGGCGAAGAGCCCGCGCGCGCCATGCGCCTGGCTATGGAGCAGGCGAAAATCGGTCCGGAACAGGTGGATTACGTGAATCTTCACGGCACTTCTACCGTGCTGAATGACCGCATTGAGACCCGAGCGCTCAAGCTGGCTCTGGGAAAGAGGGCCTACCACGTGCCCGCTTCCGCGCTGAAGTCCATGATCGGACATCCCCAGGGGGCATCCGGCGCGGCCGGGCTTGCGGCGACGCTGCTGGCCATGCGCGACGGCCGTGTCGCTCCCACGCTCAATGTCGATGTGCCCGACCCGGAGTGCGACCTCGACTATGTGCCGCATCAGGCGCGCCAAATTGAAATTGAACACGCCATCTGCAATTGCATTGCGTTCGGGTCGAAAAACTCTGCGCTGGTTGTCTCGCGAGCCGAGTAGACGAGGAGGTCATCCGTGCTTCGTGTTCCTTCATACGAGTGGCTTGATGATGATCTCGGAACACCCGATGAAATCCGCCAGAGTTTTGACGACCTTTGGCGAATCAACCGCTGGCTGGGAGGGGTATCCGGATGCCTGCATCTACTGGACCGCTTTTTCGCTCGCCGGGGCTCACGACACGCGCGCATTCTTGACGTAGGAGCGGGCGATTCGCGCCTGGCAGTTCATCTACAATCCGAACTGCTGCGCCGCAATCGGACCGCGGAGTTTGTGGCACTCGACCGCCGCATCAGCCACCTGCGGAATGGAAACCATTCGCCGAAAATATTGTCTCGAGTTGCCGCTGATGTTTCCCATCTCCCTTTTGCCGACCAAAGTTTTAACGTTGTCATCTGCAATCTGTTTTTGCATCACTTCGCCGAAGATGAGATTGTGGAATTGCTGCGCGGGTTTGCCGGGATCGCGTCAGAAGCGGTGCTGATCAACGATCTCGAGCGGAGCCTGCTGCCTTACCTTTTCATCCGTGTTGCCCGGCCATTTGCTCGTAGCCGGATCACGCGTCATGACGGCGCAGCCAGCGTCCGGCAGGCGTATACGAAGAATGAGCTTGCAGCTCTAGCCGTCCGAGCCGGCTTCACTGATTTTGAAATAGAGCGGCTCCCAGCTTACCGCCTTGGGCTTGCGCTATGGAAAATTTAACGTCGAGTTCGGGCATCCTCGATCTGGCGATAATCGGTGGAGGTCCGGCGGGAACTGCTGCAGCGCTGGAAGGCCGCCGCCATGGTTTGAGCGTCAGCATCTGGGAGCGGGACCGCTTTCCACGCGACAAAGTCTGCGGCGAGTTCATATCTTCCGAAGCCTATCCTATCCTGCAAGACGCGATTCCCGGAACCTTGGCCCGCGGTGCTGAAATCCGTAGCGCGCAATTTGTTACAGACCACGGCGTGTCTCGGACTTTTCGTTTGCCGCACCCCGCACTGGGATTGTCGCGACGCGCGCTTGATGCTGCACTTTGGAAGGCGGCGGAATCGGCCGGCGTCGGAGCGTACGAAGGGGTAACGGTGAGCGGAGTGCGGAAGCTGGGTTCCGGCGGCGGGCAGGACGGCACTTGGGAAATTGAATCGGACAATGGGAGCGTCCAAAGGGCGAAAACCCTGATTGTTGCCTGCGGGCGCTGGTGGGCGATTGATGGCTTATCTTCGCCCGCCCGCCGGGGTGAACCGGAAATCCACGGGAAGTGGGCCGGTGTCAAAGCGCACTTTGCCGGCATCCCGCACCGTGACACAGTTGAGATGTATTTCTTTGGCGGGGGCTATTGCGGTCTGGCCCCCGTGGAAGGCGGCGTGCTGAACGTCTGCTGTCTAGTGCATCGTGAAAAGTTGCGGGAATCGCGTCCGAAGGCGCTGGAGGATTTTGCCGCATGGCTGGCGCAAGTCTCTAAACTGCCTGCCCTCGAAACGCGATTACGCGGCGCGGTACAGGTTTCCCCGGTGGTGTCGACGGCGCCCGTGCGTCCGGACCGGCGGGGCTCTGTGCAAGGTGGAGCATTGATGGTGGGTGATGCCTCGGGCTTTATCGATCCGTTCACCGGTGAGGGGATTTCCATGGCATTGCACAGCGGGAGATTGGCAGCGCAGGCGGTGGCCAGGACGCTATTGGAAGTATCCGACGGTCAAAGCGCGGAACAATTTTATGAGGAGGGCCTGGCGCACGCAGTGCGCCGGAGTTACAGGATTGCGGCCATGACACGCGGTCTGATGCAGGGGCCCGGTTGGCTACGGGATTTGGCGACGGCGCCCCTCCCGTGGATTGGGAAGTATCTGGTTCGAGAGACGCGCTGGAGAAGAAATCCCGAAGCAGAGCCCGGTTAAGTCAATCGTAAATCCCAGGCCCCGAACGGTCTCCACAAAAAACCCCGGGTCCTTGTAGCATTGGGCCCGGGGTTTCGCGTTGCTTGAGCCTTATTTTTACGGGAAAGTCAGCCGGGTGGCTGGACTTCCAACTCAGAAGATTTCGAACCGCTCCTGGTGAACGGTCGGATCGCTCTTGATGACCAGATTCTTGTGGGTGAGGGCCTCGATTTCCCTGATGAGCGACCCATCTTTGGATTTCAGTTCCTGGGCGACCTCAGGATTGACCCGCAGCGTCATGGTCTTGCCCTCGATTTCGTCGGCCATCTTACGTGCCTCGGCCATAATTTCGTAGGCGACAGTGCTGACGGATTTCACCCATCCTGAGCCGTTGCAGTAAGCACAGGGATCACAAAGGGTGCGTTCCAACGACTGCTTCACGCGCTTGCGAGTCACCGCCACAAGACCGAAATCGTTGAAAGAGAGCACTTTGGTCGGAGCGCGGTCGCGGCGCAAGGCTTCCTCCAGCGCCTGCACCACTTTGTTTCGGTTGCGGCGCTCGTCCATATCGATGAAGTCGATCACGATAATGCCGCCGAGGTCCCGCAGCCGGATCTGCCGCACGATTTCATTGACGGCATCGATATTGGTTTTAACGATGGTGTCTTCAAGCCGGTTGGTCTTGCCTACATACTTGCCGGTGTTGACGTCGATGGCTACCAGCGCCTCGGTCTGGTTGATTACGATATAGCCGCCGGATTTCAACCACACCTTCGGTTTAAGAGCCTTGGCAATCTCGTCCTCGATGCCATGCTCTTCAAACAGCGATGCGAGCCGTGTGTGGAGTTTGGCACATCCCACCAGAGACGGCTGCAACCGGTTGATAAATTCGACTACGCGCTCGTAGTCGGCCTCGTTATCCAGCCAGATGGATTTGAAGTCCGGAGTAACAAGGTCCCGCATCAGCCGCTGGGCCAGATCAAGATCGCGGTAGAGCAGCGCCGGAGCCTTGACCTGCTCTGCGCGGGTGCGGACGTCATTCCAAAGGTTTGTCAAAAACCTCAAGTCAGCCTTGATCTCTTCGTCCGGGCGGCCTTCGCCGGCAGTGCGAACAATAAATCCACCGGTCAGGCTCCCTCTGTGCTCAAGCACAATGTTCCGCAGCCGGAGCCGTTCCTGCTCCGACGCGATTTTGCGCGAGACCCCGATGTGGGTAATGGTCGGCATGTAAACTACATAGCGTCCCGGGAGCGCCACGTGAGAGGTGATGCGGGCGCCCTTGGTTCCCAGTGGTTCCTTGGCAATCTGGACAATGATTTCCTGCCCCTCTTTAAGGAGTTCGGAAATCTGCAAACCCTGCTGGCTGCCGGTGCGCGCTGACTCCCGCTCACGGCCACCGTTTCGGCGCGGATGCCGGGTCGACCGGCGCCGCCCACGACGTCCACGCCGCGGCGCAAAGTGCGGCCGCGAGTGAGGCTCGCGCAGGGTGAAAGAGCGCTCGGAGGATTCAGGTTCGCCCGTTCCTTCGGTTGCTTCGACGGCCTGCTCTTCGGCCTCAGTATCTTCTTCCGCCTCGGAGCCTTCCA